>CAIVGO010000512.1 GCA_903905445.1 uncultured Bacteroidota bacterium | reverse complement strand
TAGCCTTGTACTGGAGCATATTGAACATTTAGACCCGATTTTTCAAAAACTTGCACCGATTTGTCAACCAGGCGGACATGTTTATATTGGTGAATTGCACCCGTTTAAACAATATTCGGGTACCAAAGCACGGTTTGAAACCGAAGCAGGCGTGCAAATTGTTCCTTGTTTTGATCATCATATTTCTGATTTTACTATGGCTGCCAAGCGCAACGGTTTTGGTATCGTAACGATGGAGGAGTATTTTGATGAAAATGACCGCAGTACGATTCCGCGTATTTTGACTGTTTTACTTAAAAAAACATAAGTTATCCCGTATTTTCTAAAGAAAAAGGTTGTATTATCTGTTATGCATAATTTGGGTAGCCTTGCTATCTACAGGTCGCTTTATTAAGGATTTTTTGCTATATATCCGTGTAAATGCGTAATCGCTACTGTCGGGGCGACTTTTTCGGTCACCCCGACAGTGGCGATTACATGATAAGGCACAATGATGCGTACATTTACGCGCGATTTTTTTGATACGTGAAATTTTATCAATGATTTGTGGTAACGTGTAAATTCTATTGGCGGGGTGACTGAAAAAGTCGCCCCGTCAATAGAATTTATGCATTTACACCTAATTATAGGAGGCTTTAGATGTTATGTGTGATACGGAGTAGCGTTGGTACCTTCTATTCGTTTTATGAACGATTTTTTGCCGGGTATTCGCGGTATTGCATAAAAAATCCCGAATTTTAGTTTTCACCAAAATTCGGGATGACTCATTTTATAAAAATCAGCCTAAGCCTTTAAATCAAGTTTAGTTTTTCACCAACTTGCGCACGCCGATCAACCGGCCTTCTTGGCGTAAAACAACTGCATAAGTGCCGTTATTTGCCCCGTTTAAATCGATGACTTGGGTGTATTCACCGGGTGTAAGGTTGCCCAGAAATTCCTGGCGCACCAATTTCCCTTGTACATCCAGCACCGTCAATTCTGTTTTACCAGATTTAGAAAGTTCAAAACGCAGGTTCGATTGACCTGCTACAGCCGGGTTGGGGTACAACTCCAGGATGGGTGCATTCGGCGACTTTGGATCCGCTACTGCAACCGTTTGTTGGGTTAAAATGGTTGCCTCGGTGTAATATTCCTCATCGCCCGCAAAATCAGCATACCCTTTGATGTAGGAGAACACAGGTGCATCGTAACTATTTGTCCACCACTCCAACGTAGTATCCCGTTGCAGGACAGTAAAGAAGAATACCGTCAGGCTAAGTTCATTGATGCGCTGAACCCGCAGGCAAGGGAAGGTACCCAAATCAGTTGTTACATTGCCATATCCGTCCACTTTCACGGCGGTTTTAGCCGTTCCAGTCACTGAAATGCCATCAAAAGAGCCCGCAACCGTTGTACTTTGGTTAAAAGTGCTCAAATAAGTGGCGGGAAACTCAAATCTTTTCAAGGGCTGTCCAAAAGTAGTTTTGTCCCCACCAGTGGTGGCTCCAAGTGTTGCAAACAGGCTGCTTGTTTTTTTGAAATACTCATAATCGGACGAATCGCTCAATTCAAAGGTTGCCACCAAGTCAGCGCCAGCAATTGGATTGGGTTGAGGTGCTTCTGCAGGGGTGATGTAAAAAATGGGATCCGGAAAGCCCGCCAATACCGCATTGGAAAAATTCCAGTTTTGGTTTGCGCCAGCACTGCCGATATTGATGTTGTCCAAAGAATCGGTCAACAAATAGTCGGTGTAAATAACCGCGCCAGCAGAGGGCATGTCGGCACTCGTAAGGGTAATTTGAGCAAAAAGTGCACTTTGAATCAGCACAAGCATGCTTGCAAGTAGGAAGTGTTTCATAATCAAGATTGGATTTTTAGTTATTAAAGCCGCAAAGTTAGGGCAGGAAATGGAACCAAACCGTTAAAGTATTTAGAGGAAAAACTTAGCGCTGCGTTAAAATAATTGAACATAGTCCGACATTTTATGATATTTGGACTGTTTTTTGATTCCTTTGTTGGTAATAATGGGAGTGTGCAGCTACTTTGCGCCATCCAAAACACGCTAATCTATTTTTTATACCATGAGAATACAAGTATTACTCCCCCTTTTGCTGCTCGTATTGGGCAGCTTGGGTGCACAACCCTGCACCTTTCTTGCCTATGATGGTTTCAATTACCCAGACAATACGCCCCTGAATAATCTGAGTGGCGGAACGGGCTGGTCATCGCCCTGGGATGTCCAAGGTGGCAATGCAAGTTTGCCCGGATTTCAAACCTACAACACCCCGAATGCCCTGACTTTTAGCGACTTACAAACGCAACCGGGCGCTATTTCTGGTGGAAACGCCTACCTCACAGCCGGGCGCAGGCTCAATACCGACCCGAATGGTCCATTTAGTACCTTTATTGGTCCGGGTGGTCAAGGCATCGGCAACAGCCAAACCGGTACCTTGTATTGCAGTGTTTTATTGAAAAAACTGGAAAACAACGGCGAGCCTGTCCTATTTTCCTTGCACAACGAAAACATCAGCTGGTACGTCAACAATCCCAACCCCAAAATCTCCTTGGGGTACTTTGGCGCAGCCTCCGATGCGGGTGGCAACCGATATTGGTCTATCCAAATCAATGGCACGGTGTACCGCACCCCCGTTACCGTACTGACCAACCGCGCCGTTTTTATGGTGCTTCGGCTAGGTTTTTCAAATGGCACCACCCAAGTGGATGCCTGGGTGAACCCAACCGCCATTGGCGATGTTGCCGCGCCGACCCCTGTTTTTAGCCAAAGCATCAACAGTGTTTACAGCATTCGATCCGTGGGCGTGTATCTGGGCGACAATGCCGGAAGTGGCCTGGTGGACGAAATTCGGCTCGCGCATACGTACGCCTGCGTGGCCCCCAATGCTGCTTCTGTTGTTAATTTGCCCCCCAATGCTGTCGTAAGCGCTAATCCAATTACCGGACAAGCGCCCCTCACCGTAACCCTGCAAAGTACATCTTCCAGCGACCCGGAAGGCAGTGCCCTGAGTTATACATGGAACTTTGGCGATGGTACGCCCGGCGCAATTGGTCCGAGCGTAACCCATACCTTCAATACGGTTGGACAAATTACCGTTGCGCTCACGGTTACCGACAACCTGGGATTACAACACACGGATTATCAGACCATTACAGTCTTGGATGCGGCTGGAAAATATCCTTGCCAAAGCTCCTTTTCGGTGCTCAATATGCCCAGCTGTACTGCCAACGACGGCCGAATAAAAGTTCAGTTGAGCAACCAGACTATTATGGAGTTGCGCAATGCTGCCAATAATATTGTCCCTATAAACAATGGCAACGAATTCCACGACCTTGCCCCCGGCGTGTACCAATTTACGGCAACGGGCGCAGGCGGTTGTGCTGATCAGTTTCAGTTAAACCTGGTACGCGATACCATGGCCTGTGCTGGCCAACAAGCCCCCCTTTGTGCCATGTCGATTGGAACAAACCTGGGTGGTTTTGCAGATTGGAGCCCCGAGCGCCCCATGAAAAACCTGATGAAACATGTGCGCTGGCAACCCATCCCCTACACCAACAACTGCAATTGCTGGTCGATTGACAGTTTATTAGAAGAAATCCAGGTGGATAGCAATGGATATCCGACTGTTTTACCCCAAATGACCTCGGCGGGTGCCAGCTTTTTGCGTATTGTCCTTTCGGCCGATGGCGGTAACCTGCAACCTAACCACAGCTATGTGCTCCTATACGATGGCGCAGGTACCATTGAAATGCGCGGAGGCGTTGGGAATGTGCTGCAAACACCCGGTCGCATCCAGTTCGACGTAAACGATGCGGGCAATATTTGGATGCACTGGGTCATTTCGGAAGCAGGCAATCATTTGCGCAACGTACGCCTATTGCGCCTGGAAGATGAACAGGCCGACCTCGACGCAAATCCGTTTTACCAAGGCTTTTTGGATAAAATCGCCCCGTTCAAGATGTTGCGCTTTATGGATTGGGGCGCAACCAACAACAACCCGAATGTGCAATGGTTGGATCGAAAAGGCACCGACTATTTCACGTACGCGACGCCAAGTGGGGTGCCGTACGAAACCATGATTGAATTGGCAAACCAGACCCAAAAAGATGTTTGGATCTGTGTGCCCCATGCTGCCGACGACGCATACATTACACAAATGGCGCAATTGTTTAAATCCAAACTCGATCCAAAACGCAAAGTGTACCTCGAATACAGCAATGAAGTTTGGAACTGGATTTTTCAGCAAGCGCATTACAACGACCAGAATCGGCCGGGCAACTTGAATTACCCACGGGCTTATGCCGAAAAAGCCAAACGGGTGTTCCGCATTTGGCACACTGTATATGGTGCTGAAAAAAGCAGGGTAAAACGCGTACTCGGCATTCAAACCTTGTACAACAGCCTGAATGAACAGATTTTGGCGCAATTACCCCAATCAGAGTGGGATTTTGGCGCGCCTACCTTCTATTTTGGCCTCGACCACGGGAATACCGGCAAACCCGTGCTCAACCAAAGCTCCACCCCACAAAATATTATAGACAATGCCCGAAACGCCTGGTATCAGAACATTTCTGGTGTAAAACAGGACTACGACCAAATCAAACTGTTCGGGAAAGGCATCATTGCGTATGAAGGCGGACAACATTTTGTGGGCAATGTATTCGGCATCCCGTATGATTACCAGGAAGCGATGTGGACGGCGCAACGGACGCCCGAAATGTACGCTTTGTATGATGAAGTGCTCGATAGTATTCGCAATTGGGGATGCCAATTAGCAGGAAATTTCAGCCTCTGCTCCCGTCAGGAAAGCGTGTATGGCTCCTGGGGTGTTTTGAGTGATATCGACAATGCAGCACCTTACCTGCAATCGGCACCAAAATACCAGGCCCTGCTCGATAACAATTGCCTGGCACCCGAGCAAACACCCCCGGTCGCCGGATTTAGTACCCAGGTGACCAGTGGATGTGCCCCCTTGAGCGTACAATACACCGCCGAAAACCCCGATAACAACATTGAGACATACCAATGGGTATTCCCCGGCGGCACACCCGACAGTTCCACCGAAGCCAACCCGACCGTGGTGTACACGTTACCCGGCACCTATTCAGCAAGCTTGATCGTAAGCAACCTGGCCGGCAAGGATACTTTGGCTAAAAACAATGCACTAACGGTAAAAACAGCACCGGTGGCCAACTATAACGTATCGGTATTCGGTTCGATTGGCATTTTTACCAGCACCAGCACCGGTGGAACCAGTTATGCCTGGGACTTTGGCGATGGCACCAGTTCCAATCAGCCCAGTCCTTTTCATACTTTTTCTGAAGATGGCGTGTATGCAGTACAACTCACGGTGACCAATGAATGCGGCACGCATAAAATCACCAAGGAAGTAACCGTAGCCACCAAACCAACCGCCAGCTTTACACATTCGGTTTCAAGTGGTTGTGCGCCGCTATCGGTACAATTTACGTCTACCAGCTCGTCCAACAGCCAAAGTTTCCTTTGGTCATTTCCCGGAGGAACCCCGGCGAGTTCAACCCAACCCAATCCCGTGGTGGTGTTTTATACGCCCGGCTCGTTTTCAGCCAGTTTGACTGTGGGTAATGGTGTGGGACAAAACATAGCGGTGCAAAATGGCATCATCACCGCCAATGATGTGCCGGCTGCTTATTTCAATCCCGTTGCACAAGGCGCCGTGGTAACCCTCAACAATGCCTCCATTGGCGGCGGAACCTATAACTGGAGTTTTGGCGATGGAAATGGCTCCACCTTAAGCAATCCGGTGTACACTTATTCTGCGGAAGGCACCTACACCATTACCCTCACCGCCACCAACCCTTGCGGCAGCGCCTCGTTTACCCAAACGGTGCAGATCGTTTTTCCGCCCACCGCCAGTTTCATTTATGTGCCTGCTAGCGGTTGTGCGCCTTTGACGGTACAATACAAATCAACGTCTTCCGACAACAGCGAAACCTTAGCCTGGTCCTTTCCAGGTGGCTCCCCGGCGACCTCTACCCTACCCAACCCCAATGTGGTGTACAACGCTCCAGGCATCTATTCGGCCAGTTTGACGGCAAGTAATTCGGCGGGTGAAAACAAATCCAGCCAGGTAGACATTGTGACCGTAGGTTCAGCGCCGAGTGTAGGGTTTGGCGTAATTTTAGACACCAACGCCGCCGCCATCCAATGCACCAATTACTCCATTGATGCGACCAGTTATATGTGGGATTTTGGTGATGGTACCACCGCTTCCGAGCCAAATCCGACGCACGTTTATGCAGCCTTGGGCAATTACACCGTAGCACTAACCGCCTATAATGCCTGCGGGGAAACCACGGGCACCCAGCAGGTGCAGATCAGCGTAACCGGTACGGATGATTTGGAACAAAAAGATGCGTTTTCGTTGTATCCAAACCCAAATACGGGCAATTTTTGGGTAAAAATGCCTGAAAACCTACATGCTGCGGTCCAGTTCGTGTTGTACAATGAATTAGGACAACAAGTACAACAAGTGCAATTGCCTGCCAACACAACCGATCGTCTGTATTATTTTGAGGAATTGGATTTGGCGGCGGGCTTTTATTTGCTGGAGATTAATTCAGGGGCAAAAGTGCAGCAGTTTAAAGTGATGGTGCAGCGGTAGGATCGTTTTGTGTATCATTCCTTAGAAAAAGGAGGTTCCACGGAGGAGCGCAGAGGAACGGAGGTGCACGGAGTTTTTTTGATCCGTTCAAAACCTTTGATATTGACGTGATTGAACGATACTTTCACAAATATCGAACAGCAGAACCACAGAACACCGAACCGCAGAACACCGAACACCGAACACCGAATGTCGAAATAAAGGGAGCGCTGAAATTGGTATTGGAACGAATCATAGCCAAACGCAACGCAACACTTCGAAATTCGGTGTTCGGTGTTCGATATTCGGTGTTCCTTTTTTAAAATTCGGTGTTCCTTTTTTAAAATTCATCTAAACCTTTTCCCATGCAAAAACTAGCCCTCACCTGCCTTTTCCTCCTGATCGCGCTCCTACCCTGCCGCGCCCAATTGTTCGTGGATACCCAAGATTACACCGCCGAAGAACTGGCGATGTATTTTTTTAACGGCAATTGCGTACAAGTACTGTCCGCCGATTTCCAGGGTCAACCCGCCCAAATCACCTTTTTTGATGGTGCACAAAGCGGATTAAACGTAAACGCCGGCTTGATGTTAACCACCGGAGCGGCAGCTTTAGCGGCTTCGCCCAACAATAAATCTAACGCCTCGGCAGGATATGGCTATGTAACGCCCGATGCCCTTATTGAGCAATTGACTACCGGACAATCGTTTGACCGTGCGATGTTCCACATGACCATTGTACCGCAGATCGACTCCATCGGATTCAAATATGTGTTTGGTTCAGAAGAATTTTGCGAATTTGTAAATTCCCAGTTCAATGACGCTTTTGGATTCTGGATTCAAGGTCCGGGCTTTCCGGTTCCTACCAACATTGCCCTGATTCCGGGTACAAATACGCCCGTGACGATTAATACGGTTTATGACACCTCGAGTGCTGGTAATGGTTATTACATCAACAATATACCGAACGATTCGCTCGGCTGTGGCCAATCCGCTTCAAATGCCATCTCAACACAGTATGTAGAATACGATGGCCTGACCAAGGTGTTGACTGCCAGTGCCCTTGTAACCCCCAACGCAACGTATGACGTATGGATTGGTGTGAGCGATATTGGAGATGCGCTGTATGATTCGGGCGTTTTCCTGAGTGCCGAAAGCCTTTGTGGCGATAGTTTGTTAAATCCGAACGCGACATTTGCCTTGAGTACCAACAACAATACCATCCAGTTTCAAAATACGAGCAAATACGCCTCGCGTTGGCACTGGGATTTCGGCGATGGCACCAGCTCCGAAGAGCGTTTCCCGACCCACACCTTTGCCTCGCTGGACCAGCAATACAAAGTAACCTTAGTGGCAATGAACTATTGCTGCGCCGATACCAGCGTTTTGTTGGTAGGCACTTCGGCGGTTTCCGATCCAACCGCAACAATTGATTGCAAGGTGTATCCCTCCCAATTCAGTCAACAACTGATCCTGGAACCGGCCGATGCCAGTTTGCAAGGACAAATACGGCTCAGCGATCTTTCCGGCCGTTTGGTGCTGCAATACACCTTAAATGGCAAAACCGTTTTGGAAACAGGAAGTTTGGCGCACGGGGTTTATTTTGTGGAGGTTATAGCAGATGGGAAGCGGTCTTTGGTGCGGAAGGTGGTGAAATAGGGGCGGTTATCCTTTGTAAAAATGTTCGGAAGTCGTACGGGTACCTTTAACACGTCGGAAGCGTTAAAAAACGCTTCCGACGTGTTAAAGGTGCCCGATCGAGGAGCAGCGCGAAAACATCATTTAAAATCGTATATAGGTCTATAATACTGGTCAGAACAATAAAACTACAAGCACATGATGCTTTTTAGGATACTATTGATACTTACTTTTTTTACGTTTCTATTTTCCTGCGCGGAAAAAGTTGAAATCAAAGTACCCGCTAAACCTGTTGAAAGGAGAAGGCTTTTTGAAATAAAAAATATTAAATGTATAATACCTGATAGTAGTTTTAAAAATTATCGCAGGTCAAATCGTCCATTTTTTGAGGTAACCCTCAAAAACGTATCAAATTTTGATTTAAACGTTTATTGTCACAATGAAATTCCTCATTCCATATGGAAGTATGATGAGTATATTTATTATCCTAGTTCTGCAACACTTTTTTTTGATTTTGCAGATTCAAGCCGTGTCATTAAAAAAAATGAAGAATTTATTGTTACTACATCTCCGTGGATAACCCTTGAACAGTTTTACGCATATGAATTTCAAGGATTCAAATTGCAAATAATAATCTCCAGTCCCAATGATTTATCGTTTTATTTTGAGGATAACCCGAACAAACCCAGGTTCGAGATGTCTGATAGATTTAATCAGAAAAAATATGCATATCCTTTCCAATTTACCTATTGGGTTACCAATGATGTTTTTTGGGAAGATCATCTGCTTGAGCACAAACCTCGATTTTATTGGGAAGAAAGCACCGATGATAAGTAAGAGATTTTAATTTGGGTTGTTTTTGACTTTTGGATTGGCAGTGAAGTCCTTTTAAACACCGAACCGCAGAATTTCGAAATAAAGGGAGCGCTGAAATTGGCATTGGAACAAATCATAGCCAAACGCAACGCTACACTTCGAAATTCGGTGTTCGGTGTTCGATATTCGGTGTTCATTTTCCAAATATCAACATTGCCGCAAAAGGCTCCATCAGCTTAAAACTTGCCAATCATCGGAAATCTCTTTACTTTTGAAAGAAAAAAGAAGTCCAATGCTGGCACGTACGATCCTGTTTGTTTTGCTTTTAACGGCATCCTTTGCATCGGCCCAAGAATGGGAACTCCTAAGAACACCGGCGGTGCATGGCTTCACAGAAATGACCCATGACGGCGGCACCCTTTACGCGGTAGCCGATCGGGAATACGGAATCTTCAGTTCACAAGACAATGGTATCAACTGGCAACCCAGATGGCCTGGTCTTCGCATGTATGTGGCACAAGGCAAGTATTACAGGGTAGAACGCGATAGTGTGCATCGGTTGTTTACCTCAGACAATCAGGGGCTTACGTGGCAAGATGAAGGCGCACTGCCTGTACCGATCAATCAATTTCCGCCACACCTCACCATTTCGGCGCAAGGGGATGTGTATTGCTATATCAGAGATATCGTATTCCGGCGTTTGGCCGGCCAAAGCAGCTGGCAGTCCATCCATAACCAACCCAACGAGACCGTACGTGCTGCCCATATCTATGGCGATCATATCTGGGTTCAAACCGATACCTGGCTCCTGCAAAGCCTCGACAATGGCTTAACTTTCACGTACGTCCCAATTTCTCCACAGGGAACACTCGGGTTGGCTGGAAAAGACGATTCCGTTGTATGCCTGTACAGAAACCAAAGTTTTGAAGCGACCTTGGGGCGTACCGTGGATGGCGGACAAAGCTGGGAATACAAAGTTGCTCCCGCCGATCTTGTGCTTTTACAAAAAGGTGCTTTCCCTTGCTATGCACTTGATTATAAAGGTAATTGGTGGCGGAGTGACAATGGTTGGGACAATTGGGAGAAGATGGTGGATCGGGTAGGCTCCCACAATCCAAAAGCCATCATGGCACTGAGTCAGGGCCGTTTGATCTCCACGGACAATGGTATTTTGCATGAAAATTTCGGCACCTGGCGCTATGCCTGGCATGGGTACAATGATCCTGGGCTCAGTGAAGTATCCTGGCTTAGCATGGCAGGTGATACCTTGCTTTGTTTTTCCGGCAGCCAAACAGCCTATTCGGCGGACCAAGGTAATACCTGGCAACGCGGCCTCGCTGCATATTTGCCTAAACGGATATTCGATCTGGGTACCCATTACGGCGGAATTCTCGATAATGACATCCTAATTGCTGCAAAAGGAAGCCAGTTTAATTGGCAGAAAGTATATTATCCGGCTCCAGCGATCACGCCATTTCTTGGTTTTGGAACCGCTGGCACAACGCTATACGCAGCCGATTATTTATCGATCTACACCTCGAACCAGCCCAATATAACAACTTGGCAACAGACCCAAGGCAAACTCCCGGGCGATGTCATGCTGGTGGTCAATAACGAACTCCTTACCCGGGTCGATTCTTCTATTTTGGTGAGCACAGACGGTGGCGTGACCTGGAAAACCCGAAAAAAATTCGACTTTCCGATTAACTCGAATGTGTCGCGCTTTTATACGCTGAACAACCATATCTACCTGTCGCAAGTAGAACAGCGTAAGATTTTTGACTCTGCTGATGGTGGATTTACTTTTTCGGAGCTACCTATTCCGCAGGATGCCGGACCGTTCTTTCAATTTCGGGTCCATAGCAATACCATGCTGCTCAATACCCTTAATCCGTCCCCTACCTTTTCGGCGGGAAGCTTATATATTTCAAAAGACCTAGGACAAAGCTGGTGCGATATCGGCTTCCCCAATGCAACTTTGCTCAACCAGGGGTTTAGCTCCTATATGGATAATATCTGTGCACATGATGGCACGGTATATATGCGCAGTTTTTATGGGCAAATCTGGCGGAAAAACTGTTATGCAGTGCCTACCCTACCAGAACCCCAAGCACTTGATTGGAAGTTTGCGCTGACTCCTAATCCGGGAGCCGACCATCTGTACATTGGGGCAAATGAGGGGCAAACAGGTCGCGTACAAGTACGTATGTATGATGCCTTGGGACATTTGGTACGCTCCGAGACGATTGATTTGGGGGCAGGCGCTCCGGCTTTTGTGTCTACAGATGACTTAAAGGCAGGGCTCTATTTTATTGAAATTGATGGTAAATGGGTCGGGAAATGGGTGCATCGGTAGTGATATTAGGGGGAATTGACGAACATGCTGCGTTCGATACGATTACAATAAAAAACACATGAAAATATTAATGCTGCTGTTGATATTAATAACATTTTCTAATTGTAGGCTAATATCCGCCTTCAAGGTTAGAGATGCAATGCAAGAAGAAAAAATAATGCAATTTGGGTTTAAAAGAGAAATTCCATTCCGATATGAAAAAGGCTTAATCGTAGTTGAAGCCAGTATTGATAATGAACCATATAATTTCATATTTGACACAGGTGCATCAACAATAATAGATGATGACTTTGCCAAAAAAGTAAAATATAAAAAAATTGGCATTCAAAAGCATAAAGACACTAGAGGAAAAAATAAAAAACTAAAAGTCATCAAAATCAATAAGGTATCAATTGGCGGTATTGATTTTTCTGATATTGTAACAAGTATTTCAGACTTAGATAAATTAAAAAATACAACCTGTATTGATTTTGTTGGGATTTTAGGCGCAAATGTGATGAACAAAAGTGTTTGGCAGATAGATTATCAAAAAAAGATAATCATTTTGACAGATAGTAGAGATTCCCTTATGCAATCCAGCAGCAGAAAAACTTTTGACTTTTATGCTGAAGGTAAAAAAACGCCGAAAATCAGATTGACCATAAATGGAAAATATATAGACGAAGTACTGTTGGATACTGGCTCAAACGGAGGGGTGGATTTGCCTGAAAAGCACTTACAAGATATTGGGATAACAAACAAATTTATTATCAGAAATACTATAATCAGCGGATTGCTTTCAGAGAGTATGGAGACCTCCAAGACAACAATTATACCTAAATTAACATTAGGGAGAGGCGCTGAAATTGAAAATTCATTTTTAACATTCAATAAAATTTCACAAAGCGCATTAGTTGGCAACCGCTTTTTGCAAGACTATTTAGTTACAATTGATTGGAAATACCAAGAAATAACATTGGTTTCTACACAAAAAAATAATAGTTCGATATATTCTACTTTTGGATTTTCATGCAGACTTAAAGAACAAATACTAGTTATCGGCTCATTGACTGAAAATTCTTCGGCAGATAGAGCAGGCTTAAAAATTAATGACCAAATATTACAAATAGACGAAAAAAATTACAGAAATTTTAATTATCTAGACTACTGCGAATTATTAGAAAATGAAATCGAAGAAAAGACAAATGAATTATTGATAACTGTTAAAAGAGGTGATAAGGAAATGCAGGTGAAAGTGTATAGGACAGACTTGGTGAATGAAGTATTGAATTATAGGTATTGACCTGCCTCTTTAAAGCACACATAGGATTTATGCCTTCAACAAATCAATTTCCCACAATCCCAGCGATTTGTCAGCATAACTACCTTGGGCTCCACCGCCTGCTTCCTGAAGCAAAAACAAGGGTTTGGGGAAGAAAAAGGGTGCTTTTTCCAGGTTGATGGGTCGCCAATAGCCCGTCTGTATATCTTCGTTGTGTTCGATATGCGGAAAGGTCGTGGTGAGGATATACTTGATGTCACTTTTTTTCAAATTATCCAGCGCTTGTACAATATGCGTCAACGAAAAGTGCACCAGACAGTCGCGCAGCAAAATACAATCAGCAGCTGGCAACGGGTCGCAGATTAGGTCTATCTGCAAAAAGATTCGGTTGGCATTCCCATATTTTTGTTGATTCTGCTGCACCAGATCTGCCACAATATCGCCCCCAATATACCGGATCTCGCCAAGATCAACAGCTTGCATCCAGTTGAAATCACCACAAGGCAGGTCTAGTAGCGAGCGGACACCGTAATCACGTAACAGCGCTGGAAGCGCGGTCCGAACAAAAGCGGTATGTCCCATCTCCGACCCTTGCCCGGACACCGATTCTTTGCTTCTCCAATATCGATTCCGAAAGGTCTCGGTGAATATTTCCGCAACAGATTTTGAACTGAACTGCTGGCGTTTGATGATGCGTTTATACCGCCAAGTCTGGTAATTGCTGATCAGTTTTTTGAACATTCTGAAGTGCTTTTATAGTCAACGTAAAGTGGTTATGAAAACAACTGGCCTCTAATCCATTGAAAATCATTTTTTTTATCCATCCATCCTTCAAATCCATTTAAATCTGGGTATAATTGAGTGGTTGCTTAAATGCTGCGCTTTCGCACTAAGCGTCTGTATGGGCAGCAGAGCGCACGTACGCGCGGACCAGATCCAACAAATAAAAAAGCAAAAAAAGAACCAAATCCGCCCCAAAATAGTTTACTTTGCGATAGAAATCAAACAAAAAATTAGGTATGATCATCGCCAATCCCATCTATGACGTAGTGTTCAAATATCTGCTGGAAGACGTGGAAATTGCACGAGAGTTGTTGTCGACCATCTTGGGTGAGGACGTACAAAGTGTAGAAGTAAAACCGCAGGAAACCGCCACCGAAACGAGCGGGGATATCCGTATTTTGCGTTTTGATTTTAAAGCAGTAATCAAAAAGCCGAACGGAGAAATCAGCAAAATACTTATTGAGTTGCAAAAGGCCAAAAAAGCCTTTAATGCGATGCGTTTTCGGAGCTACTTAGGAGATAATTACCGCAAAGAAGATGAAGTACTCAACGAGCGTGGGCTTCCTGAAAAACGCCCCTTACCCATCGTCACCATCTATTTTTTAGGTTTTCCTTTGAACAGTATTCAGCGTGGTGTGGTCAAAATCAATCGAGAATATATTGATGTTGTTACCCAGGAAAGATTGGACATTAAAGAAGAATTTGTGGAGTTGTTGACGCACGATTCCTATTTGATTCAAGTGCAAATGCTAGGCCATGCCACTAGAAGCAGACTAGAACGGGTGCTACAAATTTTCAGTCCAATTTACCAAAGCCCAAAGGATAGGCATCAGTTGGATTTTCAGGGCGATACGAACGATCCCTTGGTCAAAAAGATGGCAGAACGTTTAGGACGCGCCATTGCCAGTGAAGAAATTCGGGACAAAATGGATGTGGAGGATGAATTGGAACGCGCTTTTGATCGAGAGATGAGCAAAAAGGATGAAATTATCGCTGAACAGGAAGAGATTATTGCAGAAAAGGAAGAGATTATTGCAAAAAAGGATAAGTTACTGATTGAGGAAAAGAAACGTGCAGCAGAGGAAATTCAAAAAAACCTTGAATTACAAAGGCAAATCGAAGCGTTAAAAAAGCAAATAAAGCCTTAGAGCCTGTAAAAAATTATATTTTCGATTAATATGACAAGGATTTTTTAGCCAGACTAGGCGCTTTTTGCAGACGTAATGGGACTAATTACGGCGAAAAAAAGGAACGAAGTATGGCAAAAAAAGACTGTCGTATTAGCGAAAAATGTAAATTTTTACAGGCTCAAAGACAAAGAACAATCCACAGCCTTTAATGGCTCCTAAACGTTGGCACGTTTGCTAAAGTAAAAGATAATTTGCACGTGCAAGGGCTCTGAAAAAATATGCACAAATCGTCGAATGGGCTACTGATTTGCGTGGCTGTCACTTGCACCCAACTTCGAAATTCGATGGCATTCATTCATGCTGTATTACACTATTGTATGCTAAAATGATAACCCAAAATTTAAAAAATAAATGGCTAAACTATCCTTGGTTACCAAATCAAGGCTTAGATCATTTTATACATCCCGATGATTTAGATAAACTTAAAGGACAAGGAATTGGGCTGCTGCTATGTATTGAAGATGCAGGTGGTGCCTATATTATGGTAAAAAACAACGTTTTTACAGGTAGCGTGATGCGATCCGGTGTGAAAAGTATTTTGCCGCCACCGGCTTTTCTTTGGGATCAAACAATTAAACTAAAATCCAAGCCGATTCTACCTTGCTTCATCAAGGATTTTTTCTGGCATCATAAAGACGAAAAATATTATTACCGACTCGTTGTTGATAAAAAATTTGATAAAAAAAGATACAGCAAAGAGGAGTTAGATCTCCCTTAACGCAGTACTTGATAAAATCACTGAAAACGATTCAAAATCTGCATGACCACACAAGCACAAATCGACACCTACATTGCCAGTCAGCCGGAGCCCAAACGCAGTGAACTGCAAGCTTTGCATGACCTCGTGTTGCAAGTATCTCCAGCTTGTCAATTATGGTTCAGCGACGGCAAAAACAGCGATGGCAAAGTAATCGCGAACCCAAATATTGGATACGGATGCTATACCATTCAATATGCGGATGGTACCAGCCGGGAATTTTATCAAATTGGGTTGAGTGCCAATACAACGGGCATCTCTGTTTATATCATGGGCATTAAAGATAAGACGTATTTGGCCGCTACTTTTGGCGATACGATTGGCAAGGCCAGCGTGACGGGATATTGTATTAAGTTCAAAACGCTGAAGCACATTAATTTAGATGTATTGGAGGCGGCGATTCGGTTATCAATCGTCTGAAAATCTAAAAATCCTTGAAATCAAGGTTCAGACAGTGTGTCGCGTGCGCGTTACCCACCATGATCTCAACGTTTTATTTGGCAAAACAATCGCTCGCTACCTGATATGTAGCGCATAATTATTGCCATATCCGTTTTATATTTGCCCTAAAAACATGAGACAGAATCTTCTGTTCCCCCTGTTCGTTCTATCGGCCTGCGTGGCCTGTCAGCAAAACGCCCCATCAAAGGGTGCATACGCGCTGCCGAAATTTAAATTGATCCAGACCGACACCTTTCGTTTTAACAATTTCGTCGATTGTAACATGGCGGAAGTGTGGGTAGGCGATACGCTCCGTATTTTCCCCGGCAAATACGGCGAAGACCCAGTGTGGGGCGCCGCACGGGAACTTAAATTTGCCAGCGGCAGCCATGCCGACGAGGTGTTCGGCAGGGCGGCTAAGGACTATATCGCGCCCAAACTTCCCCCGAATGCACCCGTTGGAACGCCGGGCCTCCACGGCGCCGTCTGGTTCGAAACCGTGTACCAGGACGCCAAAGATGCCACCGGACGCACACTTTATGCCGTTTATCACAATGAAAACTATCCCGAAACCCTGCCCTTCAACGCCGAAACAGGCGAAGGTTACATAGATAAAAATTGGCCCCTCGGCCTGACGGATCGCATTACACCTGCCGCCGTTTGTCGCATCGGCATCATGAAATCGACCGATGGCGGCTGGAGCTGGGACAACAAGGGCCTTTTTCTGGAGGACAAACAAGCCCGCATGATCCTTAAACCGCACAATACCTCCAAAACCTTTGCCGGTGGTATCGGCGATCCCTCGGCAGTGGCAGTGGGCGATTATCTCTATCTTTTTTACGGCGAATATGGTTATCCGGGCGTTTACGACGCCGCGCACTACGATCCGGCCGTCGAATGGAGCGGACAATGTATCAGCGTAGCCCGTATTGCGCTGGCAGACCTCGACCAACCGGAAGGAAAAGCCAAACGATGGGACGGACAGGGCTTCAACGCCCCCTGGGACGGTATTGGCAAACCCGTGGCCGCGCTTCAAATTCCGATGCAGGCAGGCGGCGGCCCGGCTTCGTCGCCTTCAGGCGGGTTTCACTGGGGGCCGTCCGTCAGTTGGAATACTTATTTGAACGGTTGGGTGATGCTGATGGGGCACGTGACGGGACAGTCGTGGGTGGGCAGTAAATTGTTCATTTCATTCAATCCCCACCCTGACCTCGGCGCCGGAAACAACGCGCAGGACTGGACAAAGCCTCAATTGCTGGTTGACAAGCCCGGCCATACGATGTGGTATCCCTCCCTGCAACCCATGAACACGCCCGAAGACATTGCAGGAAAGCATACTTCGCTACGCTTGGGACAACGCGCCCGGCTGTTTTTTAAATATTCCGATCTGGGCAAGTATTGCTCGGAGTATATCGTGGAGTTTGAGAAATAGAAGTGCGCCGCGTCCCCTTGCAGCATACGATTTGGTACACTTTTACAAGAAATGGTAATCGTTACCTGATACGTATCGTACAAGGTACCTCCACCAATTATTTACCCAACGGCACTTTTCTCCGGCACTTGCGGCCGTATGGTGCAGCGCCTGATGCAATCGGGCAATACACTTGACCTCTCAGGGCAGCCCGCCGGGCTTTATATCCTGCAAATTAAAGAAAATGGGAAACGCTACACCGCGCGGGTAGTGAAGGAGTAATATAAACAAAGATCTTCCTAAACCTCGTGGCAGGTTTAGGAAGATCTTTGTTTATATTACGCAACTCTTTGAAATTTGGTGTTCGGTGTTCGATATTCGGTATTCGCTTCAGAAATATCGAACAGCAGAACACCGAACACCGAATTTCGAAATAAAGGGGGCGCTACAACAGGCTTTTGGTGATTAGCAAGCCAAACCCAACGCAACACTTCGAAATTCGGTGTTCGATATTCGATATTCGGTGTTCCCTTCCTTCCCTTTCCTCCCGCAAATCCTCCCATCCAACACCTCCAAACCCTATTTGTCGAAAAAAAATGGGATGCCCGCGCGGTATCCCGACATTTGTGGTGAATCTTCCCAGGAAATCATCTTCCTCTAAAAATGTTGCTATGAAGTGTCGGATTACCTTGTCTTGTCTATTGCTCCCTTGTTTATTGGCTGCTCAAACCGCAGTTTTAAAAGGTAAAGTACAAAATCCGGAAGGCGAACCGGTTGTTTTTGCCAACGTGGTTTTATATCGCAGTGCCGATAGTGTTTTTACAAAAGCCGGTGTGAGCGACGATGCAGGCCGCTTCGAATTACAAAACCTGAAGGCAGGCAACTACTATATAGTATCTACTTACCTCGGCTTATCGGATCTGAAAAAGACCAACATCCAGTTGCTGGAGAATCAAACCCTTGATTTGGAAACCCTGACGTTTCAGTCCAACACCGTCAAATTGGCCGAGGCCACCATCAGCGCTACCCGTCCTTTTGTGGAAGTAAAAGCCGATCGCACGGTGTTCAACGTGGAAGGGACCATCAACAACATCGGTACCGATGCGCTCTCTTTGTTGCGCAAGGCACCGGCGGTTACAGTGGATAACAACGACAACCTCAGTCTGCTCGGCCGATCAGGCGTGCTGGTGTATGTGGATGGCAAACGGTTGCCGCTCTCGGGCGCCGATTTGAGCACGTATTTGCAAAATTTGCCCGCCGAAGTAATTGATCGCATTGAAATTATCACCAATCCCGGCGCCAAATACGAGGCGGAAGGCAATGCCGGTATTATTGATATTCGGCTGAAGAAAAATAAAAACCTGGGGGCCAATGGCGCACTCAATTCGAGTGTAAGTCAAGGCAAACACTACCGCAGCAACCTGACCGGCAATGGCAATTACCGCAATAAACACCTGAACGCATTCGGGACTGCCAGCATCGGAAGCGGGGTCGGGATCAATGAAATGGATTTTGTCAGCTACCTCAATAACATGGTGCAGGAGGAAATCAACGACAGCAAAAACGACTGGCGGAATTACAATTACCGGGCAGGCATCGATTTTCCCATTGCAGAACACCACACCATCGGCTTGCTTGCAGGCGGCGGCAAAACAACCAGCGATAATACTTCCTACAACCATATTACGCTCGCACAAACGTCCACTCCTACCCAAATCGACAGTATTTTGATCGCAAACAATACTGCCAACAGCACCCGCAAGCAACAAACCTACAACCTCAATTACCGCTTCGACAATACCAAAGGCCGCAGTTTCAACTTCGACCTGGACTACGGCAACTACAACAACCAGCAATACCGCTTTCAACCCAACCGGTACTATGATGCTTCCGAATCGGTTCTGAAAACGGAAATCATCAACCGCTTTGACACCCCCACCGACATTGATATCTATACCTTACAGGCTGATTATGAAGACAATATGTTGGGTGGAAAATTGGGCTTTGGCTCCAAACTCAGCAAGGTGGTTTCGGACAACACTTTTTTAGTGTTCGATGAACTGCAGGGCGTGGTACTGCAAAACGACAAGCGCTCCAACCGTTTTAAGTACAATGAAAAGGTATATGCGGCCTATTTGAATTACAGCCGCGATTTTGGCAAAAAATGGCAGTTTTCCGGTGGTTTGCGCGCCGAAAAAACGGATGCAGTGGGCGATTTGAAAGCCTTTTTGCCCGATTTGCAGGAACCGCCCGTGGTGCTCAATTACCTGAGTTGGTTCCCTACCCTCGGACTGACCTGGCAACAATCGGATGCCCACGCTTTTTCGTTTAATGCGGGTCGGCGCATCAACCGCCCGGATTACAATGTTTTGAATCCATTCAACAACCAGATCAGTCAATTGTCGTACGAAAAAGGCAATCCTTTCCTACGGCCCGAAATTGTCAACAACATCGAATTGGGCTATACGCTTTTACAGCAATATAATCTAAAAGTAGGCTATAGCCGCACCAGCGACCAAATTACCCGCCTGATCGCACCGGATGTAGTAGATCCGCGCGCCGGATTTATCACCTGGGCCAATTTGGCGAACCAAACCATTTACAGCCTCAACCTGAGTGTTCCGGTGCAGATTTCCAAAAAATGGAACGCCTATTTCAACGCTTCTGCCGCCCACCTGAACAATCAGGCCAACTATGGCAATGGCGCGGTGGTGGATGTGCAGGCCTTTACCTACACCATTTACCAACAGCACACGTTTGATTTGCCGCACGGATTCAAAGCCGAGGTGTCCGGTTATTACTCCGGACCAGGCATTTGGGGCGGCGTGTTCGTGTATGAATCCAGTTGGAGCCTTGATGTAGGCTTGCAGCGCAAGTTTTTAAAAGACCGCCTGACGGTAAAATTGAGTGCCAGCGACCTTTTCTTCCAGTCTGGCTGGGATGGCTACTCCGACTTCAACGGCCTGCTTTCGTACGGCGGCGGCAATTGGGACAGTCGACGCGGCAGCCTGAGTTTGAGTTATCGTTTTGGGAATGAAAATGTGAAAGCGCGGAAAAGAAGCACGGGCATTGAGGCGGAAGCGGGGCGGGTGAAGGAGTGATTTAGTGAGGAGTGATGAGTGATGCGTGATGCGTATTTTTACTGCTGGGATTTAGGGTTTGCCTAATGTTTCTAGTACTAAGAAAATGGCAGATTATAAGTTTGGAGTTTCAACAGTTTCCGCGTAACTTTGAGGTATATTACCCATGAAAAAATCTACCTCCTATCATTTAGAAATTGAAATAGATCGCTTGACCAACAGCGTTCAAAACACTATTTCTGGTGATAGTTTTGCAACAGATGTGTTTGAAATTGACAAAGTCGATCTTAAAACCGTCATAAAGGCAAATGGTTGGAAGTTCGATTGGAAAGCTGAAGTAAAAGAAAATGATAGAAAGGTTTATAAACTTACAATAAAAGATAACCCAAACATCATTCAGGGCTTGGCAAGCATCAGCGACTACGGCGACCATTTTTACCTGCATTTGGTTGAAAGTGCGCCATTCAATCTTGGAAAAAAGAAACTCTATGTGGGTGTTCCGGGCAACTTGTTTGCCTTTACCTGTAAACTTTCTTGGGACAAAGGTTATGAAGGATTCGTTTCTTTTCAATCTAAAACCAGGCTAATTGAACACTACGAATCATCGCTTGGCGCAACACATGTTGGTGGACACAAAATGGTTATTTTTCCACATGCTGCGCTAAAACTTATCAAACAATATTTTAAAATTTAAAACAATGGGATACATAAAAGAACCTACAAACTTTGATCTAAATGTAGGCCCAATGCCATTCTCTGATGAAGATCGTCGAGAGATAAGTGCTATTATAGCGCAATACAAAAGCACAGGCGAAATACCGAAACCTACAAGAACAATTAAGTCAAAAATTAAAGAAACTGTTATCGTCGCAGGAGGTACTCGTAAAATGGTAAAATCTAAGGTTGAAAAGAAAAAATCAACTGTTTCGGAATCAGATAAATTATAATAGAACAAACTTTTCCGCTGCGTTTAAGTGAGTGCGAACGACCTTTTCAACCATGCAGGCTGGAACAGCAACTCCAACTTCAACGGCCTGCTTTCGTATGGCGGCGGCAATTGGGACAGTCGGCGCGGCAGCCTGAGTTTGAGTTATCGTTTTGGAAATGAAAATGTGAAAGCACGGAAAACAAGCACGGGCATTGAGGCGGAAGCGGGGCGGGTGAAGGAGTGATGAGTGATGAGTTGCGTTGCCCTGGACATAGCACTTTGAAAATCGGTGTTCGGTATTCGGTGTTCGAACGATCCCCAACAACCCATGAAAACCCCATGAAAACCTC
>CAIVGO010000511.1 GCA_903905445.1 uncultured Bacteroidota bacterium | reverse complement strand
CCAGTTTCCCAATGCTATCCCCCGCTTAAGGGTATGTTCTGTACGCGTTACGCACCCGTCCGCCGGTGTATTGCTACCCCTTGACTTGCAGGTATTAGGCCTGCCGCTAGCGTTCATCCTGAGCCAGGATCAAACTCTCCATCGTATATTCTTTATTCATACAGATCCGAAGACCTGCAGAAAATGTATTTTACGACTTCATTTGTGATCGCTGACTAAACTCTTCCACTCTGTATCTCGCGATACCTTACCTTCTTTTTTCTTTCACTTCCAACCTGTCAATGAACTCTTTATAAAGTAACTACCTTCGTAGTTTCTTATGGTATTCTTTGTTTTGTGTGCCCCTTTCGGAGCGGGCTGCAAAGGTACGTAAGTTGCAATTCAACCACCAAACTTTTGAGCCATTTTTTTTGAGAAAGTTTTTAATTTTTTTCTCGTTGGTTTTTTGTCGTTAGCCTTCCTTTGAAAGCGGCGCAAAGATACGGCGGGTTTTTAAACTTGCAAGCCTTTTGACAAAAACTTTTAAATCTTTTTTTACTTTGACAGAATATATATCATGTATTAACCCTAGATATGTTGAAAAGCCAAATTATATACTGAGAATGCCTTGTTCTGTTTATTGCTAAATGGGGTAGTTATTCGGAATGAAAAATTTTAAATTTTATGTGCTTTGAATGTCGGTCTAGCCCTGCATAATTGATACTTTCGCTTCTTTGAACGAATCTATTTTGATATGAAAAAGCAAGCGATTTTCCTTTTATTACTTTGGGTGCATGCCTACGCCTTAGAGGCGCAAAAAACCATGCGATCCGTTTCGTCTCCATCCAAAAATGTCCAGGTGCGCATAGGTTTGAATAAGGAAGGTACACCTTATTATATAGTGTCTTATTTTGGAGCTACAGCGATTGATTGGTCTAAGCTGGGTTTTAACACTAAAAGCCTAAATCTCCAATCGGGATTCAGTTTTACAAAATCCGCTCAAAAGGGGCATGATGAAATCTGGAAGCCCGTTTGGGGTGAGGTCGATCGTATTCGCGACCATTACAACGAACTTATTTATGGCTTAAAGGATCGATCCGGCCATTTGGTAAACATCCATTTTAAAGTGTATGATGATGGGGTGGGCCTCCGTTATGAGTTTCCGAAGTCGGAAGGATTGAATGAATTGGTGATCACAGATGAACTTACGGAATTTCAAATGGCTGGAGATCACACCGCCTGGTGGATTCCGGGTGATTATGATTCCAATGAGCATGTTTACTCAACTACCAAAATTAGCGCTATTGACGCAACCTGGTACAATAAGGAGTATGCCATCGCTACGCAGCATATCGTTGATCCCAAACTCGTACAAACGCCCATTACCATGAAAATGGACAATGGACACCATATAGTTATAGCAGAAGCCGGGTTGACTGATTTTGCTGCTTTGCATTTACGGGTTGATAATACAACGCATAAGTTTTCTGCCAGTTTGATTCCATCTGCTGACCCTGCGGTGAAGAGTGTAAATCAATTGCCATTCAATACGCCATGGCGGGCAATTCTATTAAGCAAAGACGCTGCGGGTATCCTGGAATCCAAATTGATCCTCAATTTAAACGAACCATGCAAGTTGGAGGGCGATTTAAGTTGGATCAAGCCTCAAAAATATGTAGGGGTTTGGTGGGAAATGCACGTTGGGTTGGCGACCTGGGATTATGAAGCTACCCAGGACATGATGAGTGCTACCGGCCGTAAAGCAGCAAGTAAACATGGCGCTAATACTGAAAATGTAAAGCGTTACATCGATTTTGCTTCCAAATATGGTTTTGATGGCGTTTTAGTTGAAGGCTGGAACGTTGGTTGGAAAGATTGGTTTGGCAAATGGAAGGATGAGGTGTTTGATTTTGCAAAACCGTACCCGGATTATGATATAGATGTGTTGACTAAATATGCAAAAGAAAAGGGTGTTCGGATTATTGCGCACCACGAAACCTCTGCTGCTGTTCCAAGTTATGAACGTCAAATGCAAACGGCTTACGATTATATGCGCAAGTACAACATGAATTCGGTAAAAACAGGCTATGTAGGCAAGATCATACCTAAAGGCGAGTGGCATGATGGGCAGTGGATGGTGAAGCATTATGTACGTGTTGCAGCGGCTACTGGCAAAAACAAAATTATGCTTGATGCGCATGAACCTGTACGGCCGAGTGGTTTGCATCGTACTTATCCCAATTGGATGGCTTGTGAGGCAGCGCGCGGGCAGGAGTTTAATGCCTGGAGTACGGGCAACCCACCCGAGCATGAATGTATTTTGCCTTTTACCCGTATTTTGGGTGGACCGATGGATTACACTCCAGGAATTTTTGAAACGCGGATGAATACTTACGATCCTGCAAAAAAAGAAGTAGTTCATACTACGGTCGCTAAACAATTGGCTTTGTATGTAACCTTGTACAGTCCGTTACAAATGGCTGCCGACTTGCCTGAAAATTATGAAAAGCGGTTGGATGTTTTTCAATTTATCCGTGATGTGCCAGTTGATTGGGATCAAACAAAAATTTTAAATGCAGCAGTCGGGGATTATATGACCGTTGCGCGCCGTCAAAAAGGTACCCATAACTGGTTTTTGGGGAGTATTACGGATGAACAGGCACGAAATTTTAGTGTTCGGCTGGATTTCTTGAAGGCGGGTAAGACCTACGAGGCAATCATTTATGAAGATGGAAAAGATGCACACTGGGAAAGCAATCCATATCCAGTAAATATCCGGAAAGTGAAGGTGAAGAAGGGAGATGTTTTAAAATTACAGTTGGCTGCAGGGGGCGGAAGTGCCATTTCGATGAAAGCGCTTTAAACTTTGATAAAATCAGACAGGGCCGGATGTTGTAGCAACCACATCCGGCCCTTATTTTTGCCGAATGAAATATTTGATTACAGGTTTGGGCAACATCGGCGCTGAGTATGATCATACTCGGCATAATGTAGGTTTTGATGTGGTGGATGCCTTGTGTAAGGAATTGGAAGGCACATGGAAAGCGGTTTCACATGGTGAAATGGCGGAAGTGAAATTTAAGGGCCGTATTTTATTGTTGTTAAAGCCCAATACCTACATGAATCTGAGTGGGAAAGCCATTCGTTATTGGCTTCAAAAAGAGAAAATTGAAGTTGAGAACAGTCTGGTTATTTTGGATGACTTAAATCTTGATTTTGGGAAACTACGGTTACGTGCAAAAGGGTCGGACGGGGGCCATAATGGTTTGAAGAGTATTCAGGCATTATTGGCCACCGATGCGTACCCACGGTTGCGGGTAGGTATTGGCAGTACCTTTTCAAAGGGAAAGCAAGTTGATTTTGTTTTGGGTAAATGGAGTATTGATGAGGGGGCTGAGTTGCCGCATATCCTCGAAAAATGTTGCGAAACCATTAAGGCATTTGTGACGATAGGGTTGGAGCGCGCTATGAATGTTGCTGCTAAGTAGTCTAGTTTTCTACTTGAATGTTATTTTGCAGGAGCCAGGCATTGAGCATTGTTTGGTCATAAGTAGTAGGGTAATTGTCCTGCGCAAACCCGGTTGTTTTCTCCAATTGTGTAATAGCCCGCTCCAAATCAAGATTTTCTTGGTTTTGTACAAGGAAAACGCCCTTTTCGCCAAGTTGTGTGGCGAGGTACTCCTGTTCAGTTTGTCCGGGCGTTGGGATGAGGAGTGCTTTTTTTCTTAGGACGACCAGGTCCATAATACTTGAATATCCAGCGCGACAGACGATCCATTTACTGGCCAGCAGTACTTTATTTAGTTCTTTGGAGGTCAGGTAAGACACCATTTCAACATGTTCAGCAGCGTAGAAGTGTTCTTTGGAATGGGTTTTTCCCCGAATGACAATTGTTTTAAGGGGTAATGCGATTACTTGTTCGATCAAACGGTGTTCCAGGAGGGTGCGTTGTGGTTCTGGTCCGGAAAGTACGATCGCAATATCATATTCAATTTCCTGATGAAAATACTGCATGCGCGAGAGCATACCCAGGTATTGAATGGAAGGGTGTGGTGATGGCGTTCCGTGTGCGAGTGCACCGGACAAGCCTGGAGGTGTTTCCATATCGGGCACCCAGATGGTTTCAAATTTTCGGAGTGCCTGGCCTAGTACCAGATTTGCCATCCATTGAAGGAAGTTATTGGGAATGCGCAGGTGTAGTTGATGGGTGAGCAGCACATTCCGTGTAACCTTGGTAAAGCAGCCGTATCGATTGTCGGAAATGATGCCGGTAATTTTTAATTTTTGAACGAGTCTTTGTGTTTCCCATTGTTCGGCTCGAATTGCAAAAAGAATACGCGGTAGTTTTTTGCCAATATTGATGACCATATTACCGGTTCCATATCGGATGCGGTAAGAGGGTAGGGTAAATGCGGGTAAATGTGGGAATTCGGCCTTCAATAATTCGAGTGCGGCACCATCGGAAGCTAAGAAAACTTGTGCCCCCATTTTTTCGAGGTCATGAATTATTGGGATACAACGTGTTACATGTCCTAATCCCCAATTGAGTGGAGCGACCAATATTCGAGGTTGCGCCGGTGGATCGGTTGAAGTATCCGGTATTTCGACACGCATTTGTTAAATTTTATGTTATTTGGTACTTTTAAGGTATATTCGCGTTTGTAAAATTATAAAATATTTTCAAGCCATGAAAAAAATTAACTGGATTCGCGTTGTTTTCTTTTTGTTGATGGTTGGTATGGTCGTATTGGAAGGTTGTAGCCTTTTCAAGCCAAAATGTGATTGTCCACATTTCTAAGACCTCCACATTTTATATGTAGTAGGTTGCTTTTGGTACATTTACCAAGGGCTTCTTTTCTATTTTGTCCTTCTAAGGCTTTATTTTAGGTTCTTTTTTCCTTTTTTCTTTGTTTTAGTGTTGTTGGGCTTTTCATTTTTTAAAAAGCACCCAAAGGAGAACCGAAACATGGTCCGACTAAAACCTATCTCTTCTACGGGTCTTTGAAAAAAGGTAAACTCAAAGTCAAGAAAGACATTACTGTTTTTTGTTCCAATGATAATTCCTATTTCTGGTTGCAGGGATGGATTACTTGATTCAAGTAGCCTAGCTTCACTTGAATAAATGTAATTTAACGATACATTGGCTTTGTAAAAGTTGAGGTAATTAAGACGGAGTGCTGTACCGACATAAAAGCTATTATTAGCGTATGTTAAGGAACTTTGTAAGAAAACTCGGCTAAATTTGGTATCATAATCAAGGCGGTCGACCAGTTGGCATGCAATTCTGCCAAGTCCACCACCAATTAACGCGCTCATGTGCAGATTTTCGGCGTTTTCATAAGCCCCCAATCCGAATTCCACCTGTCTATTATATTTGTATTCATAGCTTTCGATACCTGATTTTTGGGCTGCACCAAAAAAATTACCCGTTACGATCAGTTTTTTCCAAGGATTATATGCTGCTTGGATTGTAAACCCATTCACTTGATTGGTAAAGTTATAACCAGGAGCGATTATCCCTTTGGTATTTTCATTAAAAAGGTGGAAGTTAATACCATTAGAACAAAAATTTGTTTGGGAGCATACAGTCTGTGTGTAACAGCAAAGTACAGCGGCAAGACAAACGATTAGTAAGGAATGATTGCGTGGGTTCATGTGCGCCATTGTTAGGTGGTGTTTTGTTGGCGTTAAAAGTACAAAGTGATTGTTATTACCGCTTGTTTTTATGGATATTTATCTAAGGTTTTAAAAAAAATCGCCCGAACGGCTGAGGCTCAGCATTCGGGCGTTTCCATATTTTAGATATGAATTGCGATAGTAGGCATTATTGTTTGAACGGATTGGAGAAGCGTGTATCTGCGCTTGCCTGGAAATCTGTCAGGGTATTTAAGAATGCGATCAGTTGTGCTTTTTGATCAATATTCAAAAAATTCTTTTTAGGCGTACCATTGCTCGCTTTCAAAGCGGTATGCAAGTTGGCATGTGGTTTTATGCCCGAATTGTAGTGCTCGATTACATCTTCCAAAGTTTTCAAACTTCCATCATGCATATAGGGCGCTGATACGGCGATATTGCGCAGTGTTGGGATTTTGAACGTTCCTTTTTGGCTTGCAATGTTTGATCTGCCACCTACACCTTGGTCGGTATAAACTTGATATAAGCCGTTATTTGCAAAAGTAAGTGGTGGACGGCCCATGTTATGGCTATGGCATGTAGCGCAGTGTTGCATAAACAAGGCTTTTCCAGCGTTTTCGGTTGCAGTAAAGCCACTGAAATTGTTTGCGTATTGTGTAGCATTGTATAGGCCCGCTTTAGACGCTTCCACATCAAATTTGCTGCTGTAGGAACCCATTGCATTCACAAAATTGGCAATACTTTCGAGTACGCGATCCGAAGTTATCGCATTATCACCGTATGCTTTTTCAAACAAAGGTTGGTAGTAATCCTGGTTGCGCACGGCATCGGTTACTTCGCTCATGTGCAGGTCCATTTCGATCGGATTGGTTAAAGAGCCCATGCTTTGTTCTTTTGCGGTGGCAGCGCGGTTATCCCAGAAGAAAGGGATCGCACTTGCGCCATTGATGTCGGTACCATAATAAGCGGCAAAGCTGGCAACCGAATACAATGCGATGGAGTTACGTTCGCCTACCTGGTTATTGACACCGAGGCTGAACTGGCGGTCGTCGCCAAATCCCAGATTTTGTTTGTGGCAAGAACCACAAGCGATCGTTCCGTCTTTAGAAAGTTTTTTGTCGTAAAATAGCACACGACCTAAAATCGCCTTGTCGCGTTCTACCTGACTTGGTGCGAGGCCAGCATTGCGCAGGTGTATCGGTAATTCGATGGTGTAATCGTCTGGTATTTCTGGCAGGTTCAGCGTTTTTGCCAATACTGCTGTTTGCTCTGGCGTGTAATAAAAGAAGTTAAAGTCCGGTTTAGAGTTACAGGCCGTGATAATTACCAATACAAAAAACAGGGCGTAAGGAGAAAACGTTTTTTTCATGGATATTGATTTGAAGATGTTGATGAATGGAAGTTTTAGAATTTAGGTATAAATGTACCATCTTTTTTCGTGTCAGAAAAGTGTAAAATTCCATTTCGCCAGGAATTAACAAAAGTATAACGGCCAGATTGATTCAGGCGTTGGGTGCTACAGTCTTATTTTTTAAAAATTATTCCAACACCGTGAATGTTGTGCGTCGATTGGTTTGGTGTTCGGATTCGGTACAACGTGCGCAAGCGCAATTTGCGGCGGGTTGTGCTTCTCCAAAGCCGCGCGCTGTTAGTCGGTCTTCGTTGATGCCTTTGGTGATCAGGTATTCTACGGCACTTTGCGCGCGTCGTTGTGAAAGTTCCTGGTTATACCCATCGTTTCCCCTGCAATCGGTATGACTCCCCAATTGGATTCGGATGCCTGGGTTTTGGAGCAATACATCGGCCAATTTATTCAGGGTAGGTTCGGCATCGGGCCGGATATCCCATTTGTCGTAATCGTAGTAGATATTTTCGAGAATGATCTCTGTATTTTTAAATATTTTATCTAAAACAATTTCTAATTCAAAGGTTTGAATCGGGTTAGCGGGGTCTTTTGCGATGCCTTTTGTGGAGAATTTAGCACTATTTACCAGGTAGTTTGGCAGGTTCGCGGAGAATGCATGATCTGTTTGTTCGGCCAGTTCAATTTGCACAGGGCCTTCTTCAGGGGTGGTAAATGTTTGTTTTTTATTGGCGGCCGTCATTACCAACTTTGCATTTTTTAAAGGTTTTCGGCCTAATATTTTGGTATTGGGGTTGTTGGGGTCGGTAAAGATTTTTTCCAGAACGTATACGTCCAACAGAATCTTATGCACTATTGGACCTGTTTTGAGGGTATCAATTGTTTTGGGTGGCTTTGGTGGTGGGATTTTTTGTTGAAATCGGTAAATATCGTCGGCCCCTTTTCCGCCTGGTCGGTTGGAGGT
>CAIVGO010000510.1 GCA_903905445.1 uncultured Bacteroidota bacterium | reverse complement strand
TGGATGTTTTGTGGTATTTCCAGTAACGGTGATTTCAAACGAAGGCTTACAGAAGGGTAGTCGCTCACGTACTTGCTCGGATTGGCAGAAACCACCACTTCCTTGAGTTCGGCGCTGCCCGTTGAAAGTATAAAATCGACCATAACTGCTTGACCTGCTTTTACTTCTACGGATTGACGCTTTGTTTCTAAACCCACAAAACTGGTGAACAGGGTGTAGGTACCTGCTTTAATGTTTTCAATCAAATACCTGCCTTGGGCATCGACGGTCGCACCCTTGTTGGTCCCTTTTAAAATAACGTTGACGTATTCGGCCGCTGCACCATCGGTAGTTGTGATGTGCCCCTGGATACTTCCTGTTTGGGCAAAGAGTGGGGAGTGTGCAAAAAGGGCAAGTATTAGCACACCTGCCAATTTGTTAAAGTTGTTCATGGTGAAAAGTTGTGTTTATTAAGACTAATTCCAAATAGTGGCGCAAAGGTAAAACGAGCCATGGGTTCACCAAACACCAGGGCGACCCAATTCATTTTTTTACGCGGATATGACTTTAAGGAAACTTACTGATACGGTTGCTGACTTACACCTAAATTTATATATATAATTGATTTTCAGTGAATTCGTAGCAAGATGTTTTATAAGGATCTTTCGTTAATTATATCACCAGTCATAAAATTTTAAGCCTTGCTCCAACCGTTCTATCGTTTTACAAATGCGATCCACTTTGGTTTCTAAGCGTTTAGATGCTTCGATCCAGTCGATATAATATTTTTGATTACTGTCTGAAAGGGTTAAAAAAAACTGGTGGGCTTTTGGGGCATCTAATAAGCATACTAAAATATCATCAGGAATCAACACGGGCGACGCATCCGCATACAGGGTAACGTGTACGGTATCACCTTCTTTTTTGCCAATTTGTTTTCGGACGGCCGATTTTAACGGTAACATCATGGACCCATCCTTCATGGGCAGCAAATTGAATTGATGCAAGGCATAGGTATCGATCAATCCGCTTACCCTGATTAATCCGAGCGCTTGTTTTTGTGCAGCCGGAATTTCAGCAATAACTACATAAGACCAAGCTCCTTTTCCGGGTTGTTTTTGGACTAGATAGTCCTTGTCAATCAATGGAGTTTTCATTTTGGGGAGATGGTATCAAATTTTGAGACACAAAAATAAAGGAAAGCATTGTAAACTACAAGACTTCAATCCAATTTTAACACATTTTGTTTTTTATTGAGCAGGCCGCCACAAAGGCCCAACCGCCAACAAAAGCACCAAAACATTGAACAACGCATTTGAGGGATTTCCCGAAGCAATCGACCCGCTGCTGTCAAAAACGAACCAGGTCAAAATTCCAATTAATACGGTTTTACGCACCGCTTCCGGGGCTTTATCGTACACCCAGATCGACAATAACCAAATCATAACGCCCCAGCCCATGAGAAAACCACCCGTGAGCGCCGATAAAAATCGGGTATCGGGCGATGCGTACGTGGTTGCGCCATCAATGGGCCAACTCAATAAATCAAGGGTGAGGCGGGCGGGTTCCAAGGTGGCTGCCATGGTGCCTAAGAAGAAGACCGGACCGAAAGAGGCCACTACAATTGCGGTAACTTTTAGCCAAAATTTGTGAAATTGCTGGGTCCTGAACCTGTTTTGCGCTGTTTTCGATACTTGTTGCATGTGCATTGTTTTAAAAAAAATAATCAATGACACAAAAGTCGAAAGGATAAAAGGCACATTTTAGTCGGTACCGTACAACTAGCCAATATTTATGGATTGAAATTGGCAACGATGCGCGAAAGGTTTTTAAAATAAGCCGATAACCAGGTTTGGGTGAAGGTATCGGGCGTGATTTGCAGGTAAAAATTTTCGAGGGCCAGTTCAAAAATTCCGTGCAGGATGTTTGGAGGAAGTTTAAGATCTAAATCTTTTGTCCAGACTGTTATAAAACCCATCCCCACAATTTCATTCGATTTTGACAGACATTGCGCATACCATGGATTTTGTCGATGCACCCGCAATTGCCGATTAAAGAACAAATCTGTCTTGTGCTCCAATAAAATAGATATTAAGGCTGGGTCAATATTTTCACAATGCTGTTCTTTGTTTTCCATTTTACGGGCCTGCACCAAATGATGCGCGAGCAACAATTCCGTAAAAATCTCCAGGTCTGCGAAATAATGGTAAAACGATGATTTACTAATGCCCACCATTTTGGCCAATACTTCTATTTTCAAGGCCGAAGGGCCCTGTTCGGCAAATAATGCGTAACCGGCTTGTATCCAGGTATCTTTTTTATCGTTGTGCATGGCTTACAAAAAGGCTGCTCGAATGGGTGCTGGCATGGTAAAGCGGGTTGAACTTTTGGCAAAATTAAGGGTTTTGTAAGCATAATAAAACCAACGCCATGTTTACCCGCCAAAACCCAACTAAGTTTGTAATATACATCTTGCTCGCATGCGCACCTATCCGCGCAGCAGCCCAACAATATGTAGATATTTTAAAAGTAGAACACTTAGAAAGTTTAGGCCAAACATTCGACACCACCAATACCCGGGTCCCACTCCAAGAAACTACCGTCGACCTAACCATCCCCATCCGAACGGCCGTGCTAACCCAAAAAGGCGCCATGCTGCTCACCGGTTTTACCGCCGAACACAACCGCGTTTCCTTAAATCCAGGCGCGCGCGCCACCACCTTTTACAGCCTGATGGGCAAAATAGGCCTCGTCAAAAAACACGGTGCACACTGGAGTGGCACCTATCTATTGCTGCCTAAACTAAATTCAGACTTCCAATCGATCGGAAAAAACGATTTTCAAATAGGCGGTCTCGCAATCCTGAAAAACGAAAAAAGCCCTACTTTAAATTATAAATTTGGGTTATATGCCAATACCGACCAATTCGGCCTATTCGTAGTGCCTATTTTCGGATTTTACTTATTAAAAAACAAAGTAGAAATCAACGCGAATTTGCCCTTAAACCTTGATATCAACTATCAACTCACGCGCAATGTAAAGGCAGGCGTGCGCTATTCCGGATTCAATAAAAGTTATCATTTACACACTGAAAAACCCAGTTATGTTGAAAAAGCGACCAATGAGGGTGGCGCCTATATGCAGGTAAAATTTGGCCTTGCGCAACTCCAATTGTTTGCGGGCAGCAGCTTTTTGCGTCGTTTCCGCACGTATTCTGTTGGGGATAAGGCTACCATGGCTTTTCCCTTGTACAAAATTGGCAATGACCGTACCCAATTGAATTCGGATTTTGGGAATGGGCTTATTTTGAAGACCGTTTTGGTGGTTCGTATTGATACGAAATAATAACGCAGAGTATTTTATTTCAGTTATTTACATATACGTATAATTTATTTTTAGCGGCCTGTAATTCTGTTTGCAGGGCTTCAATTTTTTTCAACAAATGCGCGATTGCATCGACACCTTCAACGTTTATTTCAAGGTCCGTATGAAAGAAAATCAGGCTTTCCAGCGACTTTAATTGCTCCTCCAAAACGTAAGATTCATCCTTTTCAACAATCAAGGCTACATGCCCGAGCTCGTTTAAGGAATAAATGAAAGATGCATCCACGTGATAATGCGTACTTACTTGATCAATACGAATTAGGTTACTTGTCTTCATGGGTTCTAATGGTTTTTAATTGCAAGAACAATGCTTTTTCTTCCTCCGTCAGCTGGGTGGGAAGTTTGACTTCATATTGAATGAATAAATCTCCGAAAGTTCCTTCCTGTTTATAGACCGGGAATCCTTTGCCTTTTAGTTTAACGGTCGTTCCCGGTTGTGTTTCGGGTGCTACCTTTAGTTTTACTTTACTGTCAAAGGTATCCACCTGAATATCGCCTCCTAACAAAGCAGTGTACAGATCAATTTCCTGTTTTTTATAAAGGTGATCGCCGTCTCGTTTAAAAGGGGTATCATTATCAATGGTAAACGTAATGTACAAATCACCATTTGGTCCACCATTTACACCAGGCGCGCCATGTCCTGCAATTTTAATTACCTGGCCATTTTCGATCCCTGCCGGAATGGTCAGTCGAATGCTCTTGCCGTTAATGGTAATTTCTTGCTTTTGGGTTTCATATACTTCCGTCAAGGAAAGGTGTAGTTCCGCATTTATATCTTGACCTCTGAACCTTGTTTGACGATTTTGTCTGCCATTTCCCCCAAACATCGATTCAAAGTACGCCGAAAAATCATCGGTGTCTTCTGGTCGAAACTGGCCGCCCCTGCGCTGTGATTGCTGCTGTTGTTGTTGCTG
>CAIVGO010000509.1 GCA_903905445.1 uncultured Bacteroidota bacterium | reverse complement strand
ATTGGCCCTGGCCGCCCGCGGCGACGAAGAAGCGATGGCGATGGATGATGATTTCCTGCGCTCGCTGGAGTACGCGATGCCGCCTACTGCCGGTATTGGGTTTGGCATTGACCGATTGACTATGTTGTTTACAGGTCAAACCAGCATTCAGGAAGTGTTGTTTTTCCCACAGATGCGGCCGGAGAAATAGAGGCCGTTTTTCGTTTGTATTTGCTTATTTTTTGACATTTCTCCATTTTTATAGGAAGGCTAAACCATTTGATCATGGTTTAGCCTTATTTTTATTGAAAAATTTACATCCATTTTTTTTAATCTACATCAATTCACCATAAAATTCCAAAACGATGCATAAAATCAACAAACCTGCCGTATTTGCCCTATTTTTAATCCTTTTTGCCTTCAAGGTATCTGCTCAATTAGAATACCTCGTTACAGTTGAGCCAGATAGCGGCAATTTCACCAAAAAATTTTTGCTCCCTGATGTACGCTGGATTGTAACCCTGCCGCATTATGTTGTATTTGATGAAGCGAACCAGCGTTATATTTTCCGGGGAACGGATGAAGCCCAGGTAAAATATTATTTATATTCGGTGGATGTGAACACCGGGCAGATCGTAAGCATGCCAGAATTTCCAATTTTGGAAGACCCAAAGGATGTGGTGCTCGAATTGCAATATGATAATGCAGCCCATAAACTATATGGGTTGCGTTGGGATGAATCAGAGCAACGGGAAGAATTAATTCGGATAGATCCGGCAACAGGGGTTATTACTGTCGTTAAGGTAATTCCTCTTTTGAAATCTATTTATAATTTGCCTAATCGAAAAACGATTGATAAAAATCAGCATCGGATGTTTTTTAGTGGAGGCGAGTTTAACAATAAGCCACGCTTGTATTGCATCGATTTAAATACTGGCAATGTGCTAAACAAGCCGCTTTTTCCTGTTTTAACGAATACACTGGATAATGTTACGGATGTTCAATTCGACAACAGCCTGAACCAACTATTTGGGTTACACTGGAATACAGCAGATAATTCGGAATATTTGATCAGTATTGACCCAGTTACAGGCACATTTACCAAGCTATTTAGTTTGCCGAATGTGCGGTGGTCAAGCGCTATTCCCAATTGTACCACCTATGATGAAATTAACCATCGATTGATATTCATGGGTGGCGACATACAAGGTAATTGGTATCTATACTCCATTGATGTACAGACTGGTGCAATTGTGAGCGCTCCAAGTTTTCCAGTGCTGGAGGACCCGCTTGACAATGTGATAGAACTGCAATTTGATAACAGTACGGGTATTTTGTATGCCTTACATTGGGATAACGCACGCACTATAAAAGTAAATGATCCTTTAAGCCAATCATCACAATTCACCATTGCGCCCAATCCTGTATCTACTGAAACAACCTTGAGACTAAACACGGCATTTGCAGAAACCGTTGTGTATCTGTACAATGCACAAGGGCAGGTTGTGCGTCAATGGACGTACGATCACCAAACCAATGCGGTGATCGATTGTAAAAACTTGCCAAAGGGAAGTTATTTTATATCGGTTATTGGCGATCATCGGCAAATTGGGGTTCAAAAAATACTGGTAGAATAGGAGCATGTAGTATCTTTGCTCGTTATGGATTTTTTAAAACAACATATCGAGGCACTCATATTTGCATCACCTTCCGCCATTCCCCTTGCGGAAATACAATCCGTTTTGCAGGAAAGCTTTCACACGGAAGTCTCCGCCGAAGTAATTGAGTCGGCCCTGGAACAAATACGCAGTACGTTTTTGCAGGAGCAATTCGCGTTTGAACTGGTTGAAATAGCCGGTGGGTACCAGTTTTTGACCAAAGGGGCCTTTCACAATACCGTT
>CAIVGO010000508.1 GCA_903905445.1 uncultured Bacteroidota bacterium | reverse complement strand
GATCCGACAGGCCATCGGCGACAGCATCGGACTGGGGTATGTTTTAAACAACCTCGCCTCGGTCGCCTCTGATGCGGGCAATACACGCCTAGCCATTGATTTGATCGAGCAATCGACCCAAATTCGGGCAAAAATGGGCGACAAACAAGGCATGGCGGTCAATTATTGCAACATCGGGGAGGCCTACCTGGCTGCAGACAACTACAAGGAAGCAAAAACTTATTTTGAAAAAAGCCTGGCCATCGCGTCTAGCATCAATTTCCTGGATTTATGGCAGTACGACCTCGAAATGCTGGCAAAATGTGAGCAGCAAGGTGGCAATTTTAAAGCAGCACTCCATTGGCTCAACCTGAGCAACACCCTTAAAGACAGTCTTTTTAATAGCAACCGCAGCCGACAAATTGCAGAAATGCAAACTAAATACGAAACGGCCCGCAAAGAGAAAGACCTCATTCGGGAACAATTGCGGGTGCGCAGCCGGAATTTCTGGCTGTTAGCGTTGATCGGGCTGTTGCTGCTGAGTATCACGGTTGGATATGTGCTGATCAAACGGCAACGCGAAAAACAAGCCCAACTGCAACGCGAAGCCCAACTGCATGAAGAACTGCTTCGGGCCGAAATGTACAACGGCCTTCAGGAAGAACGACTGCGCATCAGCCGCGACCTGCACGACAATTTAGGGGCCGAATTGACCCTGATTGGCTCGGAACTGACCCGCCAGGTACAACGGACCGGCGATCAAACCCAACAAAATGCCTTAAAAAATATTGTGGCCAATACGCGAACCGCCATGCAGCAATTGCGGGAAACGATCTGGGCCATCCAAACCCAGGATGCTCCATTGGAGGAATTATTGACCAAAATAAGCGAATTTGCAGGTAAAAACACCCAGGTTGAAGTAAATATCACCTGCAAACCCGATTTGGAGTCGCTGATACTCAGTCCCGGTATTTTGCTCAACCTGTACCGCATTGCCCAGGAAGGCATCACCAATGCCATCAAACATGCTGCTGCCGATGCCGTGCATATTTTACTCGACCTCCAAGGCCCGGAATTGCGCATGGTGCTGTATGACGATGGCCGAGGATTTCAGATAAACACGCAATATGCAATGGGTTATGGATTACAGAATATGCGCCAGCGTGCCCTCGAAATTGGCGGCACTTGCAATATCTCCAGCATACCCGATACCGGAACGTCCATCACGATTCTGGTGCCCCTGCGCCCACAATGATGCAATATCCGATATTCGTCGGATAAGCCGACAAGTAAAGGAAGCCTACCTTTGTCGTGTCGAACAGGTTGCTTCGAAATGAGCAGCCGCAAATCCCGTCCACGCATGCCCTACCACATCGCCATTGCTGAAGACCTGCCGCGTTTGGCGCGGATGTTACAGGAAAATGTTGAGGCCTCTGCCGATTTTCAGGTGGTGCACGTGGCCATGAATGGTCGCTTGCTGCTGCAATGGCTCGAACGCTGCTACAACAAACCCGATTTGGTGCTGATGGATATTAATATGCCTGAAATGAATGGAATTGCGGCAACCCAGGCCCTTAAAGATCTGTATCCGCAGGTAAAAGTGGTGATGGCAACGGTATTTGAAGATGAAAACCACATTTTTGATGCCATTTTGGCCGGTGCCGACGGCTATTTGTTGAAAGATGAAACGCCGGAAAGCCTACACCGCAACCTCCATGAAGCCTTGGAAGGCGGCGCACCGATGTCGCCCGCCATTGCCCGCAAAGCACTTCAAATGATGCGTCGAAGCACCCCGCCTGCCGAAACGCCCGAACATAATCTTACCCCCCGCGAAGTTGAAATTTTGGAACAATTGAGCCGTGGCCTGAGCTACCAACAAGTAGCCGACAACCTGATTGTTTCGACCGGCACCGTACGAACCCATATTGAACATGTTTACCGAAAACTTCAGGTAAACAATAAAACCGCCGCCGTCGAACAGGCCCGCCGCAAAGGAATCATCTGATTTACCCTTTTTCAATCGTCTGATATGAGCAAATATTACTTGATCGGCTGCATGTTTACCATGCTGCACTTTACTGCTATGGCCCAAACCGAGCAGCAACTCGAAAATGCTATTCGCGTTTATCAAACCGTCCTTGAATCCTCCCCAAAACCGGATGCAGATCCCGCCAGCTTGTTGAAACTGGCCGACAATGCAGAACAACTTTTCAAAAGTGTGCTCAAAAAAGGAACTTCAGAAGAACAGCGCACGGCAAAGTATTTTCTGGCGGTACTTACTCAATTGCGGGCGGAGGTGTACTACAACAAACCGGGCAGCCAGGATGAGGCCGTGGGCGACCAGATTTTGAAATCCATTGAAAGCGAATTTGATCGACTGGGCCCTGCCGAATTTCCGTTTAAATATCAATCCGGCGGGGCTGCGTTTGTGATTCAATATACGGGCTTTCTACCAGTCCGGCAGCGTTTTTATGGCGAATTGGCCGAATACTATTTCCGAAAGTCCGATGCGGTCAATTTGCGGAAATATGCGCAAAAGGTATTTGATACTCAGCCGGAAGGATATTATGTTGTAACATTTTTTATGCATAAATATCTGTATGACTTTGCGGTAGAAAAACCGGGTAAAATGGAGGAAGCCCGAAAAATGTTTGATTTGTACGCCAAAATGGATGCAGCACAACGGGCGGATTTGAATCGGGTGAATTTTGGTACCGTACTCCTGAAGCCTATGGCGGATTTATTCCTGGCAGGTAAATCGGCCCCGGTGGGTTGGGATAAAAACGGGTCGGCCTCCTTTTCAATTGCAGAAACGTTGCGCATTCCGGGCGATATGAATGCCCTGGCAGGTCAGTTTTACAGCCAGGCCCTGGACTTGGGTTATGGTTTTAACATTGGGCAGTGCTGGGATTTGTTGCCCTTATTTGAACAGGCGGGTAACTCGGCAGGCGGCTGGAAATTTTGCAATAAAATTTTACCACAAATCAGCGCTGAAAACTGTGCGGATTATGAACGTTTGGCCGGTTATTTCAAAAAATTTGGGGACGCCAATAAGGCAAAAGCGATTGAGCAAACGGCCAGTCGATGCAGAGAAGAAGCCCAAAAACGCGCCCAGGAGGCCCAAAAACGCCAGGAAAGGGCAGCAAAACGTGCCAATCGGAACCGCGTGTACGTGGGCGCCTATGTGCTGCGCATGGTGCAACGTCCGCAATACATTGATTTAGGCGGCGTGATCAACCTCCCCATTGGCCAATCGATGCTTGAGTTTTCGTACATGAAGGCCAAAAACGATCAGGATTACCTCTTGAACGAGCGGCTGGGCGAAGGCGAAAACCTGACGGATTTCCCCAACCCACATTGGGACGGTTTTTACGCACATTTTGGATACAAAAAATTGAAATCCGGGCGTGCTGCATCCCGCGGATACGGGGGCTTTTTACTTACCTACAACGAACGCAATTACCAGCCTCAAATGAGTGCCGTATTAGATAAAACGAGTGGCGTTGCGGTCACCACAGCGCTGCCTTTTACCCCAAAACTGACCGCTTACGGGGCCATGCTGAATTTTGGTCAACTTTGGCAACACCGGCCTTTTGGCGCCGATTTCTACTTTGGCGTGGGTGCTACCTACAACCAGTTCAAGCTCAATAACCCCACGTATGCACGCGCCGATTACAATTTCAGCAACGCCTTTTTATCTGCCCGAAAAGAAACTTTTTGGGGTTTTCAAATACGCATGGGGATGACCCTGGGCTTTTCTTTGTAATCCTTGCAATTGCTCCTTTTTTTAATAAATCTGTGTCAACATGAACAAGCAAATCCTGACCACGCTGTATATCTTTTTGATAATAAACCATTTAGTTCAGGCCCAAAGTACCCCAACGGTAAAAGAATATGGTGAAATTTTTGCCACCGTTACCGCCAACCAAAATGTGCCGATTACCACGCCTTTGGATACTTTTTTAAGCCGCCGTTTCCCGGTTAAAAAGGTCGACAGCGGCTTGGATTTTCGCCAGGAATATTATCGTCCTATCCAGGAAAAAGGTATGCTCGGCATTTCCTATATTTTTGATATGGATGGTTATCGGCCCTTGTATGAAGTGATTTTTGAATTTGAAGATGCCGATACCTTGGAGGCATTGCTTACAGCCGAATTAGGTCCTGCCAGCCATCCCAGCCTTGCCAACCACTGGTTATTGAATAAAACAGCAGGTGGTACGGTTTCGATGCTTTGGGCATTTAACAATAAAATTGTCATTGCCGCCAACTTGCCAGACACCGAATTTGCCCAGGAACCTAGTTTTGATGTGCCGGACAACCTGTTCAACGACGAGCCCGATGAAGACGGTGTTGCTCCGGCACCTAAAAGTGATGAAACGCAAACCCTGGCGCTCAATACCTACCTGAAAAGTGCGGCCGAGCAGGATCTCAAGGACTTGCGGGCCACCCCGATTGAAGGCAAAAAAGATGAATTTACCGCAGCCATTGCGTTTGATGGCGCTGAACAAACCATTATTCGCAAAAATGCTGCCGGACAATGGCGCTTGGAGGCCCGACGCAACTTCAACGCGCTGGCCGAGGCCCGTACTTATTACGATGAAACATTGAAAAGTATTTCAACCCTCGAAGGTTTGGAATACCGCCTGGTGCGCAAGGCCGAATACAGCACCAATACGGGCAATACTTACGTTTGGACGGTACAAAACTTTGACGATCAAGACCTTGGCGTGTTGCTGAAAATTCAATTGTATGCCTTGGGCGGCAACCGCTATGGCGTAAAAATTGAAACAGGTAAAGAGTAAACTGCAGTGCGGCTGTTATAAACAATCAAATATTCCAACATGAAATACCTTTTTTCCATTATATTGTTGCTCCAGGCCTTTGTGTCCTTCGCACAAACAGAAGTCCCAGCATTGATTTTTCCCGCACGGCACTATGCTGACAATGTTATTTTTACGCATGATGAAAAATACCTGATTACGGCGGGGGCTTCAGAAATAAAAATATGGGAAAACGAAACCCGGCGGCTGCTCAAAAACATTATTTTGCCTCCCTACACAGGCGACAAGCAACTTAATTTCGAGCATCTACTCACGGTGAGCCCCGACAACCAGTGGCTGGCTTTTCAAAATACCGATACGCTGTACTTGTACGACCTGAATCGTTTTGCCTTGGTACGAAAAATCAAATTAGCCAATAATCTGGGTACCCTGGTTTTTACCGCCGACGGAAAAACCATATATGCTGGCGGCCGCGAAGCGGAGCAGTATGACCATCTTTTTGTGCAAAAATTCGTCCTGGCAACAGGCATTTCGTCTACAATATATGCTTATACTGTTAAAACCCTGGCCACGCATGCTATCAACCACCTAAGCTTGCGCCCCGATGGACAACACTTACTCCTGTACGATCAGGTTATGGGAACGCGTATTATCGACTTGAATACCAATAAGTTAGTCAAAAATTACGATAAAAAAACCCTTCCGTATACCTACCTGCCCAATGGCAATATGCTGGCATTTTCTGGTGAAAAGGAAAAGACCTTCTTTTTGGAAGAGCTAGACGCCAATAACGGGCAGTCGATACGAAAATCATCGGTGCTATTCAACGTCGAATTGGAGGTAGATCCGTTGAGCAGTACAGAAGCCTTCCCCATTAATAACGATCAGCTCGCGCTCGAATACCAGGGTGAATACCGGATTTTTGATGTACGCAATTTTACGGCAAGCAGCGTCAGCAAATTCGAATATCCGGGTTACGGCATGAATAGCCGACTGAACCTGCGTTTTGCCCCTTCTGGAAAATATTACATCATGGGGATTACGATGGGCAAATATGCGTTGCCGGGCGATGTGTATCAGGGCAAATACGGGTACACGCCTTT
>CAIVGO010000507.1 GCA_903905445.1 uncultured Bacteroidota bacterium | reverse complement strand
GCCATGAAAAAGTACCTAATTTTATTTGCCTTTTCCTTTTTGATCCTGCAAGTATTACCAGGACAAAAGCCCGCAGTATCTTCCGATTTTATTCTAGTAGATGGATTGGTGGAGGCTCCATTTGTAATTAACCGTGCTTATTTGCACACATTTGTTCCTGAAAACCTGGATAGTTTATTGATTACCAATTATTTGGGTATCAAAAAATCGGTGTTGCGCCAACTCAAAGTCGTTCCGCTAAAAAAGGTATTGGAGCGGGTTGCCATCGTGTCGGACAATCCAACACAGTTGAGTCAATACTATCTTGTGTGTAGCGCCACGGACGGGAGTTTTGAAGTTTTTTCCTGGAATGAACTATACAATAATGGTTCGGGCAATGAAATTTATTTGTTGGTGGAAAGCGATGGAAAGCCTATTGAGCAGTTGGAAAACCGGATGATTTTATTTTCAAACTCGGATACTTATACGGGAAGACGTTATGTTACAGGTTTAAGTAAAATTACCATTGGCAAAGCAGGGAAATAGGTCCATGACCTTTAAAAAAATAATCATACGTATTAAAAATTTCAACATGTTAAAATTTACCTCAAAATTAGCGATTGCCTTTTTATTTACGTGCATCGCAGCGGTTCCGAATGCTTGGTCCCAAATTTCTGTTTCGGCACAGTTGGGCTATGCTTTTCCTTGGGCTGAAAATGATGTGCCGGGTGGAAGTACGGTCGTGAAAAGTAATAATGTACAAGAATATGATTTGTATAAAAAATCATATGGCGCGGGTCAAAACTATATGGTATCCGTATTTCACCCTATTTTTTCGAATGTTTCATTGGGACTCCAGCTTTCCTATTTATCAGGTGCTAAAACATCCAGAACGTTTGACTATATCACCTCCAAGGCAGAAGAAATCAATTCAGGTCGTATGTTTTGGCTTACTCCTCAAATTCAAATGGAGAAGCCGTTTCAAAACTTCCTGCTTTATGCTGGAATTGGTCCAAGTATTGGCTTGTCGGGTAGGATTATAGTGGATTTAAACGTCGTAAGTCAAAATAGCTATTCTGAGCAGCGCACAATCTTGTCAAAAGGCTTGGCGTTTGGGGTTTCTTCCTATGTAGGCGCTACTTGTTTTATAAGTAAAAACAAGAGAATGAAACTGTTGGCAGAAATTCGGCTTACCAGTGCCTCTTTTGCCCCCAGACGTGCAGATTTGGTTATATGGAATCAGAATGGGAATGATTTTTGGCTCACAACTACCTTATCAGAACGAGCAGTAGTATTTAAAAAAAAGCGCATAAAAGATTCAACTGTCACGCCTGATCCTAACCAACCGAGCGTAGCAACGCTTCGATATTATGCTTTCAGTAGCGTTGGGATAAATATTGGTATTGCTTATTTGTTGTTTGCTGGGAAAGAGTAGGTTGGGGTGGTAATTCAGTTTGTTTTCTTGGTTTTTATCCGGTTGTTTTGGTTTTACTCAATACATTGAGTAATTTTGCTCAACGTATTGAGTAAAATCCTTAAAATGTTTCAACGTCCTTATTATCAAGTACTTAAAAGTCGGTTGGAAGCGCCGCGCGACTTTATTAAGGTGTTGAGTGGCCCAAGGCAGATGGGCAAAACCACGTTGGTAGACCAGATTTTTTAATAATTAAGTACCTGTTTTAAATAACAATTAACACTATTTTTGCGCCCGCCAAGTCATGGTCTTGTTTCCCCAGATGCACTCAGCGTCTATGCAAGTTTAATTTTTCTCCTAATCGGTAAAAAATGCTGAAAAGAACTTTCCCAAAAGCGATTTTCACTTGCAACTCTTTCATTTTTTATACCATGGCAAATACCGCTACCCATCCAACGGCCTTATCCCGGGAGGAAAGGCAACAATTTATTATTGAATCATTTACGCGCAATTATGCCGATTTGATGACCGCCGACCCAGGTGCGTGGCGCGGCAAATTCCGCAAAATGGCAGAAACGGCGTTCGCGTTTTACCGCGGAAGTGCTTCTTTGTTTTATGCGGATGTTTCTCACGATGAAGATCCGTTTTTGAACGAAAAAACCAGTCGCGTGTGGATACAGGGCGACATGCATGCCGAAAATTTTGGCACCTACATGAACGGCAAGGGCGTCCTGATTTTTGATGTGAATGACTTTGACGAGGCGTATGTAGCGCCTTTCAACTGGGATGTGAAGCGTTTTTGTGCCAGTTTGGCCCTAATTGGTTACCAAAAAGCCTTGAGTGATGTAGAAATCAATCAAATGGTGGCGGCTGGTGCGCGCGCGTACGCACAACAGGTGGCGCGTTTCGCAGCGGGTGAAAACGACAAAAGTTATGCTTTGCAACTGGACAATACCGAGGGCGCTTTGAAGCAGGTATTGTTTAATGCGCGTTTGAAAACCCGCGTTGGTTTGCTTGATTTTGAAACGGATATCGTTGACGGCGACCGTCGTTTTAAAAACAACAAGTTCATTTCGCCGGTAGACGCCGTGATGCGCAAAAAAGTAGAGGCGGCGCTGGAAGAATATTATTTGACTATTCCGAACCGTAAACGTCGCTCAAAAATGACGTATGAGATCAAAGACATCGCTTTACGGCGCGGTTTGGGTATTGGCAGCGCGGGATTGAAAATTTACAGCATTTTGTTGGAGGGTGAAACGCAGGCATTGGAAAACGACCTGATCCTTTCGATGAAAATTGCGCAACCATCGGCTGCCAGCAAGTATG
>CAIVGO010000506.1 GCA_903905445.1 uncultured Bacteroidota bacterium | reverse complement strand
GTTTATGCCGTCACGGTAACCAATGTTGCGGGTTGTAGTGGTACAGCAAGCGCCAGCCTTACGGTTGCCAATAGCTTGTCGCCCAATATTTTAGCCCAACCCTACCAATGCAACGGACAAGTTACCTTGGATGCAGGGCTCGGCTTTAGCACCTATCAATGGAGCAACAGCAGCAATACCGCAACCACAACCGTCAATACTTCGGGCAATTACATCGTAACGGTCACAGATGCCAGCGGCTGTATTGGGATAGATACTTTTGCCGCCATCGTACCTACGCTGAGCGCGGTAGCCATCACGGGCAACCCTGTATTTTGTGCCAATACCAGCACGGTCCTGACCGCCAACGGTGCGCAAACCTACTTATGGAGCAATGGCAGCAACCAAAATAATATATCGGTCAATGTAACAGGGCCGTTTACCGTAACCGCCACGGATGCCAACGGCTGTACCCTCGTCGCAAGCACCAGTGTGACCGCTCAACCTTTGCCCGCGCCCGCGATCAACGGACCCGCTGCAGTATGCGCCGGAAACAACGCCGACTTTACGGTCAATCAATCTTTTACAAATTACATCTGGAACACAGGCAGCACCAACGCGGGCATTACCGCCAGCGTGAGCGGCCCATATACGGTGACGGTAACCGACAACAACGGCTGCACGGGCACTGCCGTTGCTGCGCTCACAGTAAATGCCAACCCGACACCCCAAGCCAGCGTGCAGCCCTATGCTTGCAACGGCACCCTAAATTTGCTGGCCGATGCTGGATTTAATGCCTACATCTGGAGCAGTGGCGGCAATACCAACCTCGAAGCGGTTGCAACCAGTGGTTCGTACACCGTAACTGTAACGGATGGCAATGGTTGCACCGGCATCGCAACACAAACAGTCACCGTACCTACCCTACCCACCGTAAATATCAGTGGAACAACCGCATTTTGTCCGGGCGGTAATACAACACTCAGTGCCAGCCTCGGATTTGGCGCATACAACTGGAGCACAGGCGCACAAATTGATGCAATTTCTGTAAATACAGCAGGTATTTTTACCGTAACCGTTACGGATGCACTTGGCTGTACTGCGACCAATACCTTGACAACCAATATTTTCACGGCTCCTGTTGCGACCATTAGTGGTCCGAGCAGCGTTTGTCCAGGCAATACTGCCAATTTAGGAGTTAATGGTAATTTTAGCAGTTTCCTGTGGGACAATGGCGCAACTACTGCCAATATTACCGTGCAGCCTCCCGCTTCGGCAACGGTGACCGTAACCGATGGCAATGGATGTACCACTAGCGCCTCCACTTCGGTAATTGTGTCCAACCAGATCACCCCCAACATCAGTCCATTACCCTATACTTGTAACGGCCAGGTTTCCTTAGACGCTGGTGCGGGCTTCCCAAATTACAACTGGAGCACGGGCGGCAACACGGCAACTATTAATGTAAATACTTCCGGCAATTACACCGTCACCGTGAGCGATGGAAACGGATGCTCGGGTACGGCCACACTTCAAGTGCAGGTACCTGCGTTGCCTAGTGTGCAAATTAGCGGCGATGCTCTATTGTGCGTCGCAGAAACAACTACTTTAAGTGCCAATGCCGGTTTTGTAACGTATGCCTGGTCGGATGGAACCAATGCAACCAGCATCAATGTAAATGCGGGCGGCAATTTTACCGTAACCGTAAGCGATGCAAACGGATGTACTGCTACTGCCACCCAAATTGTGCAAGCCTTACCGATTGTGACGCCGCAAATCAGCGGACCAAACGTCATTTGTGGCAATAATCCAGTCCAATTAAGTGTAACAGGCAATTTCAGTGCCTTTAATTGGACGGGTGGACAAAATACGGCCAGCGTGTCGGCCAACCAGGCGGGTACTTATTCGGTTACCGTAACAGATGCCAATGGCTGCACCGGCAGTAGTTCCATTACGGTAAATGCAGGCGCTGCTTTATCGCCCGTTTTAAGCCAATTACCGTATCAATGCGACGGACAAATTACCCTGAGCGTCGGGTCAGGCTTTGCCAATTACACCTGGAACAATGGCCTAAACACCGCCGATATCAAGGTAAATCAAAACGGAAACTACACCGTAACGGTTTCAGATGCAGCAGGTTGCACCGGAACGGTAACGACCCAGGTAACGATACCAACCAATCCACAAGTAACGATTGCTGGAAATACCACCCTTTGTGCTGGACAAACCACCAACTTATCCTCCTCGGGCATTTTTACCAGTTATAACTGGTCGAATGGTGGCACAACCCCTGAAGTTACGGTCTCGGCACCAGGTTTATACTCTTTGGTGGTGCAAGATGCGCTTGGTTGTACAGCTGCAAACACGATTGTTGTGACCCAAAAACCACCGTTTACTCCAGCGATCAGCGTAGCGCCGGTAGATTGCGCCAGTCAAATGTTTGTGCTTGCCGATCTGGGATATACTGTATATGCCTGGAATACAGGCGAGGCTTCTTCGGTTATTACTGTAAGTCAGGCAGGTACTTTTAGCGTTACCGTGACAGACGCGAGCGGTTGTACGGGTTTGGCTTCAGCCATTGTCAATATCGCCGTTTCAGATACTGTGTTTATACAAAAAACGGCTTGTAATCCAGCGGCTGTTGGAGTCGATATTCAAATTGTCAATAAAGCAAATGGGTGTGATAGCCTGATTATTACGGAAACTACTTTAGGTGCCGGGATCAGCGGAAATGCCTTGGCTATCAGTGATTTTAACGGTTACAATATAGCCTGTAAGGATGGCTCGAATGGCGAAGCGAGTGTCACGCCATTGAGTGGAACCGCACCATTTAGTTATCAATGGAGCAACGGATCGAGCAACAGCATCGCCCAAAACCTGGTGGCAGGCACTTACTCGGTCACGTTTACCGATGCAGCAGGATGTAGCGGTACTGCTTCGGTGCAGTTGGATGAACCTGTTGCGGTACAAGCCACGATTGATGCAACCAACCCCACTTGTCAAAATGCGGGTATCATCGAAGTGACGCAGGTAGCAGGTGGTTTTGGCCCCTATACCGTACGCCTGGTGCAGGATATCGGCGTCACCAACGGTATTGATCCTTTGAATTTCAATAGCCTGAATGCGGGCAATTTTGATGTGGAAATCAGTGACGCCAATGGCTGTAAAACCACGGAAAACGTGGTGTTATTGCCTACCCAAATCGTCAATGAGTTTGTTAGTGATACCTTTGACCTTAATTTGGGTGATACGATAAAAATCAATGCGGGTGCGGGCATCACCATTGCCCCGTTGGATATCAATTGGTCGCTTTCCGGCCCCGGACAATTGTCGTGCGATGATTGCCTGGATCCTGTACTGACCCCTGTTTCCACCACCCTACTTCAATTGGATGTAAAAGGCTTTGGCCAATGTGCAGCGCAAGGCTTGTTTTTGATAAGGGTAAATAAAAACAAACAGGTTTACATCCCCAATGTGATCAATTTGAACAGCGACAACAACAATGCATTTACCATTTTTGGGGACGAACGGCTTGTACAAATCAAAAGTTTGCAGATTTACGACCGCTGGGGCACGCAAATCGTCTTGTTAGAGAACTTTTTACCAAACGATCCAAATCAGGGTTGGGATGGTCAATTCAGAGGACAAGCGGTCATGCCGGGCGTGTATGTGTACTGGACCGAAGTGTTGTACCGCGATGGTACTTCTGAAATCATAAAGGGCGATGTCACCGTGGTACGTTAAAACATAATAAACATGAAAAATTGCGTCTTACTGGCCTTAATAGCTTGTTGCTTAGGTGGTCTAAACGGCCAAACAGTGACGTTTACCGGCCAGGGGAATCTTCCGATACCCCCTGGCGCGCCGGCCCAGACCGTTGGCGTAACCCAATCACTTTGCAATGTGACCGGCGTGGGAATCATCGGCAATTGTGTTACCATCGAAAATGTAACCATCGACCTGGAGCATTCCTGGGTGGGCGATATTGGCATTTTATTGATTGGTCCTGGCGGGCAGGTGCTCGAATTATCCACGGGCAATGGAATCTCCGGAAACAATTACACCAATACCGTTTTTTCGGATAATGCGGGCGACTTTATTACAGCGGGCACTCCACCTTATACAGGCAATTTTAGGCCAGAAGGGCGGGTAACCAACCTCAACAATCCGTATAGTAATACGCCACCACTGGGTACTTTTACTTTTGCCAATACTTACAATGGCACCAATGGGGATGGAAACTGGACGCTTTATATCAACGATTATGTTTCGGCTGATATCGGCGTCTTGCTATCTTGGTCCATAACATTCAACCTGAACGGTTTGCCACCTGTGGCCAATGCCGGTGCAGATGTAAACATTTGTAACGGGGCGAGTGCCAATCTTGCAGCCAGCGGTGGCAATACGTATGCCTGGAGCAATGGCGCAACAACCGCAAGTACAAGTGTAAATCCTTCCTCTACCACAACTTATACCGTTACCGTAACAACACCAGGGTGCGGTTCGGATACCGATGAGGTTATTGTAAATGTTGCGCCAAAGCCAACGGTAAATTTAAACATCGGTAATGAAAATATTTGTGTCGGCGCCTGCCCCACCCTCACTGCCGTTTTTACCGGAACCGCGCCCTTTACCCTTACGGTAGCAGTGATTGTAAGTGGCAATACCTTGATTTTATCTACTCAGTCATTTAACAGTACAACCGGTACTTTTTCTATTTGTATCCCCGGAAATGTGCCACCAGGGCCTGTGCTCATCCAAACCACGAGTTTGTCGGATGCGTTTTGTGTATGTAATTAAATGAAAAAATTCAATTTTATCTATCTAATACAAATGGGCTTGGTCTTTTTTTGCTTTTGAAACAAACTAGCACTCCTGCCTAAAGCGCAATACTGTTGACAGAAGGATTTAAAATTACATGATTTAAGATTTTAGATGGAGGTGCTACGCTTAGCATTATGAAAAACCAATCGGGGACCATAATTCGTTGCAATTCAACAGGATGCGACTGAATGGCAAAAAATAAGCGATTCCATCTTAAATCTTAAATCATGTAATCTTAACTCTTAAATCAACGGAATTGGCACAAAGCGTACTCTTAATGCTTGCTGCTGCCAATTTAGTCGACCAAAATTGCAACTGCGGAAATTGAGCGCCTGATTTACGGACAACTACAATTAGCATCCACCAAACTCGTTGCCGCCAACGTAAAACTTCCCGGCGCCGCCCATACCGGCACACACACCTGAAAAGTACCGCTATTGCCTGGAAATGTTTGTGTTACAGCACTCCCGCCTGCGCTCGTGTACGTGAGCGTAAAAGGCGCTGTACCGGTAAACGTAGCCGTCACGGTGGTACAGGCTCCCGCACATACATTCGGGTTGGCTGCCGTAAACGTTACCGTGGGCAGTGGACGCCATATTACCTGGGTTGCATTGGAAAAATCCAGACAAGGATCACTCAAATTCACATTTCCACCCAGATTATTGCCTGCCATCGCGGCAGCATAATACGTCACACCGGTCACAAGCGGCGGCGCAAAGGCAAAATTGGGCGTGTTGCTGGTGGCCACAATGCTGCCAACCGTATCGCTGGGGTTCGTAAACAACACATATTGCTTGACATCATCGGATTCTAAAAAACCACCTGTATTGACAAACGGGAAAATTTCATTGGTACACAAATCGGCACTGGGCGTATTGACAGTACCAGCATCGGTGGAGCAACCACAATTGGCAGTTCCCGGAAATCCGGCCGGAACCGAACCCAGCGCATTCAAAATACCTACCGTTGGAACGGTGCATTGGAAGGTAGCACCACCCCCTATATTGGATTGGTACACGTCCGTACCGGTGCAATTCGGATCCAAATTACCCCCATAAATCCCTGCAAACGGTCCGCTGGAAATGGCAGTAGCTGGCGCTCCACAAAGAATTGGATAAGTATCGACAATGTTGAGTACCATTGGATTACCAAGGGTTACCGATACCAAATGATAAGAAGTTCCGCCCGAATTGTCATAATCAATCATAAAAGAATACAAAATGCCGTTCAGATATATCGGCTGTAACAAGGCTAAATTATTAGGAGCCGGGAATGCCCCTACTAAAGTAACCGAATTTGAACCCGGATTGTACTCATAAATCTTTGAATCCACCACGCCTCCAACAACCGTATAGGACGTTACATAAATGTTTCCATTGGGTGCCAGCACTGCGCCTGTCACAGTCCCGCCCCCAGGAATCGTACTAGATGAAATCGGCGTTGAACTTGGGGGCGAAAATGTCACAATTTCACCTTGGTTGCCAAACCCGACCACATTCCCATTGGGTAAGGGAACAATCCCGACCAAACCATTCGGAAAAACGCTTTGGGGAACCGTAAACTGCGAACAATACTGACATGTTGCAACGTTGAACACCCCTAAAACATAACCTCCGCTTGGCCCGGCACCTGCAACATATAAATACTGAGCATAAAGTCCGCTACCCTTTAGTAGCAGCAAAAACAATGGTAAAACAAAAAACTTTTGCATGTATAATTTAATTTATTGCAATTGCTTGCAATATGATTTCAGCCATTTTCATAACCACCTTGGGTTGACTATAAGCATCCAGCATTTACTGGGAGGGATACCAGTAAGCCTTCGTAAACTATGTTTTCTAACGTCTAAAGCGAACAAGCTGTTTTTAGGAATTCTCCTTTCTGCCTAATTTAGGCAAATTTAAAACTCCCCTGTTTTTGTATTTTTGCATCGAAGTACATCTTAAAATCCGGTCCCATGAACATCCCATTCCTGCTCCTCCACGGTGCCCTCGGTGCCAAACAACAATTCAACCCGCTCCTTTCCGCCCTTCCCGATTCCTGGAATGGCCAACCCATCAACCTGCCTGGACACGGCGGCTTACCCGCCAACGAAACCTTTTCTATCGAAAAAATGGCCGAATTTGTACTACAATGGCTTGACAATCAAAATTTTGCACAAATAGACATATTCGGCTACAGCATGGGCGGATACGTCGCGCTCTGGCTCGCGTATACCCACCCCGCGCGCGTACGCAGCATTTTTACCCTCGGCACGCAGTTCGACTGGACGCCAGAATCGGCGGCCAAAGAAGCCGGACGTTTAAATCCCGCTAAAATTGCCGAAAAAGTGCCCGCTTTTGCCGCGCAACTCGAACAATTACACGCACCGGAAGACTGGCAGTTGGTGGTGCGCCAAACAGCCGATTTGCTCACACAACTAGGCGAAAATCCCCTCGTAAGCCCCCAAGTACTACAAAGTATTCAACAGCCCGTGTGGATTGCCCGCGGCAGCGACGACCAAATGGTATCCCGTGAAACCTCCGAAAATGCAGTTCAAAACCTGCCGAATGGCCATTTTGTTGAACTTCCTGAAACGAAACACCCGTTGGAGCAGGTTGATCCGGCTTTGCTGGCGCAAATGTTGGAGCATTGGCGTGGGGAAATGGCCTAAATTTTCACAAGCATAACCGCGCATATGTTTTATTGGTGGCGGAATGTGGGTCAAAAACACCACATTTCGCCACCAATAAAAATTATTAGCCGCGAAATCTAGGTCAAACACCCCACATTCCGCCACGAATAAAAATTATTAGCCGCGAAATCCGGGTAAAACTCCCCACATTCCGCGCACAACAAAAAATACCCCACTTATCCCCAAAAACCTGTAACCTTGCTACCAACAAGTGTGTCTGACACCACAAACACCTTGAAGGCCTCGTACATGGCAGCAACAATTACAGATGAATCGCTCATACAAATGGCCCTGAGCGGTCGGCAAAGCGCCTTTAGCATGCTGGTAAAACGTTACGAAAACTACGTTTTTACCCTCGCGCTGCGTTTTGTCAAAAACAGGGAAGATGCCCATGAGGTCGCGCAAGACAGTTTTCTGCGCGCTTTTCGGTATTTACCCGATTTCAGGGGCGAAGCAAAGTTCTCTACCTGGCTGTACCGCATCGTGTTCACGACCGCACTCAACCATTTAAGAAAGAAAAATCCCGATATTCGCTCGCTCGACGACGAAACTAAGCCGCTGCAGATCCCCGACCAGGGCACGCCCGATGGTGCGCTAACACTCGAACAAAACGATCGCAACAAATCCCTGCACCAGGCCATCGCCCATTTATCAGTCGATGATGCAGGCATTATTACGCTTTTTTACCTGTACGAACAAAGTCTCGACGAAATCTGTGACATCATGGGACTGACCATGACCAACGCCAAAACAAAACTTTGCAGGGCGCGCCAACGTTTAAAATCCGTACTGGATGATAAATTTGCAGCCGAAATCAAAGAATGGCGTTAAACCTTAACCATGATCGGCTTGTTTTTTGATATAACCCCTTATTTCCGCACATCTTTTATCCTGGTATAATATGGAAAATAACTTTTTGCTCAACGACGAACTCCTCTGGGATTATGCAGATGGCTTGTTGGATCCTGTCCAGCACCAGCTGATTACCACGTATTTGGAGCAGAATCAGGCCTGGAAAGTTAGGCTGGACGCAATCGTTTTGGAGCAACAACGGTTGGGTGCCCTGCCCCTGGAAAAACCAAATGCCGGTTTTGCCGATCGCGTGATGGCCGCCTGGGCCCTGGAACAACGGGTACAAAAAGCCATGCCTGCTGCACCAGACTGGATTTTGCGCCTGATACCCGTCGTTTTTGCCATCCTGATCCTCCTGCCTTTGGTTGGGCTGTTGGGCGGCGGCGTGCAACAAAACATCCCCCTTCGTAATTTACCCTTCGAATTGCCTGCATTGCCGATCGATGCTTTTCATAATTTTGGCGCCAGCCCGGTTCTTTTTTATGGTGTACTCTTCGTGCTGGTATTCCTAACCTTGCGTATTTTTGAGCAATTTTTGCAATTAAGGCTTCAATATGGAAAAAGATAAGAAAAAGCCCCAGTTTATCAATCAGCCCGAGTATCCAGGCGGCCCAAAGGAAATGACGAAATTCCTGTACGGCGCCCTACGCTACCCGGCAGCGGCCTTCGAAGCCAATGTTGAAGGCAGCGTGCTGGTAGAATATGGCATTGATTATAAAGGAAATGTGATTGAAACCCGGGTGTTGCAAGGCATTGGTCATGGCTGCGACGAAGAAGCCTGCCGCGTTATTAAACTCATGAAGTTTGATGTAGGTAAAAACCGCGGGGTAAAAGTCCTTTTTCACCGAAAAGCCCGCATTCAATTTAAAAAACCGGCCCCGCAGCCCGTTGCGCCCGTGATGCAAATCCAGTACACCTTCACCGAAACCACCCCAAACCCCACCCCGCAACCCGAATCGAAACCTGCCGAAACCACCTATTCCTATACGATTCAATTTTGAGGCTGCTCCCCTTTTTATTCCTGTTACTCGCTTGCACCGCCGCGCCCGGACCACGCAAAACGGGCTTTTATTATTGGCAAACGGAATTGGCCATTTCGCCCGCATTCGATCAATACCTCCAAGACATTTCCTGTAATACGCTGTATGTCAAATTTTTAGACATTGGGCGTAACCCCGACAACCATGCAATAGAACCGCTGTCATTGCTCGAATGCCGCGACACCCAGTTGCTTTCTAATAAAACCATGATTCCCTGTATTTTTCTGACCAACAACGTTTTTCAGGACATTACCCCTGCTCAAATTGAGTGGCTGGCGGGAAAAACCCTGGATGCATTGGAAAGCGTGGGTGCCCAGTTTCCAGGCCGTTTTAATTTTAAATCCGATGGCAAGGCCTCAGAAATTCAATTGGACTGCGATTGGTCGGCCAGCACCCAAAAAGCCTATTTTGGTTATTTACAGGTACTTAAAAAACGTTTACCCGCTCATTTTCGCTTAAGCGCCACCATTCGGCTGCACCAGTACAAATTTCCGCGACAAACGGGCGTGCCCCCGGTCGAACGCGGCATGCTCATGCTGTACAACACCGGCGATTTGGACGATCCAAACACCCAAAACTCCATTTTTGATTTGGAGGATGCCAAAAAATACGTGCAAGGTGCGCCCAAACACTATCCTTTACCGCTGGATGTGGCACTGCCCGTTTTTTCCTGGGCCCTGGTGTACCGCGATGACCGTTTATGGAAAATCATCGCTAACCCGGAAGACAGCCTTTTTTCGGATCGTTCCCGATTTGACACCTTGGCAAATGCATTAAACTTATCCGTACAAAAAGCCACTTTCCTGCGCGGCCATTATCTTCGCCCCGGCGATCAGATTCGCATCGAACGCATCACACCTGCATTGTTACAGGAAGCAGCCCAACTAGCGGCCACCATTGCCTTGGCGGATGATGCAGTTTTGGCCTTTTTTCAGGCTGACAGTTCGGTTATACGCGCTTTTCCATCTTACACGCTGCAAACCATATGGCACAATTTTCAGGTAAAAAACAGGTAAAATCAGGATATTTTAAAATATTAATGCCTATTCAATACGGCATTGGGCTCCTGTTTTGCTGGTTGTTTTGCAGCTCGTTCTTCCCCCCGCATTTATCCGCACCTGAAGGTAATTGCACCGGCACAACCGCTTTTTATGGATATACCTTTCTGTATCCCGAAATTGTAAATAAAAATGCCGCATACGCACCTTTTTTTATCCGTTGGGACGACTATTACGATAAGGTGTTTTTCAATACCGATCCGCAAAAAAAGGAAAATATTGAAGAATGGATCGAACGCTATTGCAGCCAACCCAACCCCGCGCACGTAGAATATGTGGTGTATCAGGCAAGTTTTGGGGAGTTAAGTGAATTACGCGCCAGTGCTGCCGACCAACAAAAACGCACCCTCCTGCCCTATGCCATGGAAGGCAATAGTTTTGCAGAAATGATTGCCATCAATAGCTGCGTGGAAGTGGTTGACTATCTGATGTTTACCCGAAAATGTGAGCCTTTCGTACTCGGCGGGAGCGACCGCTGGAAACTGCCCCAAATTGATACCGGCGCGATGCAGGAACTCATCCGCGAAGGCATCGGCCGCTTCAACGACACACGCTCCCATTTTGTAAAACTCCGATACGCCTACCAAATCGTTCGACTGGCCCATTATGCCCGAAAATGGCAACAAACCGTCGATTTATACAACCAATTAATGCCCAAAGTGGACCGTAAAAAGCCCAGCATCGTTTTTTTCTGGACACTTGGACACCTCGCGGGCGCTTTGCAAAAATTGGGAAAATACCCCGAAGCAGCCTACCGGTATTCCATGATTTTCCGATTCTGTGGCTCCAAACGCGCCCAGGCTTACCGCAGTTTCGTCATCCGCAACGACGCCGATTGGAAAGCGACCCTCCGACTTTGCCAAACCGACGCCGAAAAATCCACCCTGCACGTGATGCGGGCCGGTGGCGCTCATACCCACGCGATCGAAGACATGCAAATGGTGTATCAACTCGATCCGCGCAACCCCCAACTGGACCTGTTACTCGCCAGTGAAGTGCAGGAACTCGAGAAAATATACCTCCGCACAAAAGTGACCGATATCAAACACGGGGAAGCCATCGGATCCCTTGCCCGTGAAAAAGGATCGAAACACCTGCTCGATTTGATGAATTTTACGCGTCAAGTCATCCAAGATAACCAAACCCCCAATCCAAAATTGTGGCGTTGCATGATTGGTTACCTCGAACTGCTGGCGGGCGATGAATATGCCGCCGAAAAATCATTCAAACGGGCCGAGTCCTTTTTCAAAAGTAGCGACCCATACGACCAGCATTTATCAAAACAAATAGAAATTTGGCGCTTGCTTGCGCAGATTATCAGAATCAATCCGGCTACTCCCTTCCCCGATGATGCCGCATTTCGCATCGAAAGTTATGCCGTTTTTAAGGAAAACCCCTATTTTAAACCGTTTTTGCAAGAATGGCTGTCCGCAGCATACGCGGCCACACAACATCCCGGCAAAGCACTGTTGGCCGCTTATGAACCTTCCGCTCTAGGACTTAACCCCCAACTAGACATCCTGGATGACTTGCTCCAGGAGGCCGCTAAAAACAACCCCATCTTCCTGGAAAAAGCCATGATGATGGATACCAATCCGGCCCAAATACAGGCGCGGCTGCTCGAAATCAAAGGCGCTTACTTGCTTTCAATTGGTCAGCCAGAAGCCGCGCTGGCCACATACCGCAATATTTTACCCACCGAATTGGCTAAAATGCCCCAATACAGCCCCTTTCGGGAAGTCACCACCGAACACATCAATCGGCCCGTAACAGATACCTTATTACTCAATCGAAAAGAAATCATTGAGCAACTGATCGAATTTGAGTTCCGGGCAAAAGCCGCAGCAGGCGAAAATGCCCCCATCGCAGCCTGGTATTATTACCTGATCGGATTGGGCTATTATAATATGTCGTACTTCGGATATGAATGGGAGGCCATGGACAGTTACCGAAGTGGCTACAATTGGCTTCGGCTGGCCCAAGGTCCGGTATTTCCGCTAACAGGATCGCCCTCAGGCAATCGGGAAAATACTGATCTGAGCGTCGCCTTATCTTATTTCGAAAAAGCACTGTCAGAAGCCCGCAACCCCGAATTGGCTGCCCGCGCTGCTTTTATGGCGGCTCGTTGCCAGCAAAAACAGTGGTTCTGCAGCCCCGAATGCCGCTATAAACCCGGCAGCAAACTCATTCCGGTATTGCCTGCCGAATCCATGCAGTACTACGAACTGATGCGCAAACATTTTTGGGGCACCGAATTTTACGCCCAAATGGTGAAAGAATGCAAGTGGTTTGCCGCCTATATGCGCTAATCGGGCCGATTGTGGCCATCATAAAGGCAATAAAGCGTAAAAGCCCGTTAACACAAATGAAACATTCCAAATATAATTCGGTGACACCGGTCTAAATAAGCCTGAATCCCTATTTTTTTCTGAAAAATAATTTTCTTGGTTTTTTAAAACGAAATTCCCAATGTACCTTTGACCCCGATTTGAAAAAAGCCTTTCCAGACGCGGTCATGATAGTAATTCGTAAATATTGCATTGCATTGATATTCAGCGGCTTAACAGCTTTCGCATTTGCTCAGCATGGCAGCGAACCTACAAGCCCGAAAACAGAAGCAACCCACCAACCAACGGAGGCAACGCACGAAGTACCTACTTCCGGTGCTGAAACCGCCGAACACGGTGCTGAAATGCATGGAGATTGTCCTTGTGGCGCCCACGAGGAAAAAGAAGAAGAATTTAGTGCAGGCGATAATGCAGTACATCATATTGCAGATGCCAACGCCATCCAAATCATTGGAGATGTTTATTTCCATCTTCCGGTGATCCTTTATGCTCCCGGCCAAGGCTGGACATTTACCTATTCTGGTGCTTTCAAGCCCGAACATCACGGCAATGGTACCCTTGCGAAAGATGGTTATGTACTCGTGCATGGCAATGTAATGCGGATTCAGGATCCTGCTTTCCCGAAAGGCGAAGTAGCACTCCAGTGCGATCCAACCCATGAAACGATCACTACAGAAGCCGGTAAAGAAAAAATCGTCTATAAAATTGGCGCAAACAATACTTGTTACCACCTGGATGCTAAAACAACGCTGGATGGCGGTGTAATGGGCGGTGGTTTTACCAGTTTTTATGATTTCAGCATTACCCGCAACGTGTTTACCATGTTGATGACGGTATTGTTGTTGTTTTTCCTGTTTCGTGCCGTAGCGAATGCCGCTACACGCAACCATGGCAAAGCACCCAAAGGACTGCAAAACTTCATTGAGCCTTTTTATACCTTTATTCGGGATGAAGTAGCCCGCCCAAACATTGGCCCGAAATACGAAAAATACATGCCTTATTTGTTATCGGCATTTTTCTTCATTTTGGGTTTAAATCTGGTGGGTCAAATTCCGTTCTTCCCAGGCAGCGCCAACGTAACCGGCAATATTTCGGTTACCATCATTTTGGCCCTCATCACCTTCCTGATTTCAACCTTTAGCGCCAACCGCCACTTTTGGGAACATACCCTTTGGATGCCAGGTGTACCTGCTGTGTTGAAAATCCTGGTATTAACACCCGTGGAAATTTTAGGGCTCTTTTTGAAGCCATTTACCCTGTTATTGCGACTTTTTGCGAACATTACTGCAGGTCACATTGTGATCATGAGTTTTGTAAGTTTGATTTTCATATTTGGTGGTGCCGGAAAAAGCATGAGTGGAACGATCACCGGTATCATTGCATCGGTGCCATTGTCGCTGTTCATGATGACCCTCGAATTATTGGTGGCATTTTTGCAAGCCTTCATTTTTACGATGTTGTCTGCGGTTTACATTGGTACAGCCATTGAAGAACCACACCACGACGCACACCATTAAGATTACTCAGAAATACCCAATAATCCTGATCAACCAACAAACAAGCATTTTTAAAACTTTAAATATATAACACATGTACGCAGCAATTGGTGCAGGTATGGCAGTTATCGGTGCAGGCATCGGTATCGGTCAAATTGGTGGCAAAGCAATGGATGGCATCGCACGCCAACCCGAATCAGTGGGTGATTTCCGTTCAAACATGATCTTGACAGCGGCTCTTATTGAGGGTGCTGCCCTGGTTTGTATGGTATTGTCCTTCTTCGTAAAAGCAGCCTAAGAAAAGTAATCCGGGTTGAAGCGAAGCGGTTGGCGACGCAACAACCCGGCCACTATTCTTTGGTCATGAAGCACGTACAAAACGCTTCGAAAAACCAAAACTACGAAACGCACTTCCGGGTGCAGATTCAAATTATCCATAAATCATCGTCTCAGATATGCTGTTTTTAGCAGATTTTTCAGTGATCAAGCCCGAACCAGGGTTAATGTTTTGGACTACGGTCATTTTTCTGATTTTCTGGTTCCTGATGAGTCGCTTCGCGTTCAAACCGATTGGCGCGGCACTCAAACAACGCGAATTGGACATTCAGGACGCGCTCGACCAAGCTAAAATGGCACGCCAGGAAATGGCCAATTTGCAAGCCGAAAACGAGAAATTGCTGGCACATGCACGCGAAGAACGCTCTGCGATCCTGAAAGAAGCCAAAGAAGCCAAGGAGGAAATCATCGCCGAAGCCAAAGAACGCGCCAACGCCGAGTACAAACGCAAGGTGGAAAGCGCGATCCGCGATATTGAAAACCAGAAAATGGCTGCCATGGTGGACCTGAAAAATAAAGCAGGTCAAATGGCCATCGAAATTGCAGAGAAAGTGCTCCAGCGCGAACTCAGCAACAAAGGTGAGCAGGAAACGTTCGCCCAGTCTTTGGTGAGCCAGATTAAAATGAACTAACCTACCGCACACCACCATGTCTTCAATAAGAATCGCCACCCGTTATGCAAAATCGCTGATCGAACTTGCCGCAAGTCAAGGCAAGTTGGAAGCGGTGCACAACGATGTACTGATGCTGAAAAACGCTGTGAAAAATCGTGACCTTGAACTGATGCTCAAAAGTCCGGTGATTCAGAACGATAAAAAAATTGCTGCCCTCAACGCGTTGTTTAATGGCAAAGTTGATAGCCTCACGATGAGCTACCTCACGCTGTTGGTCACCAAAAACCGCGAGGCCTTTTTCCCGGAAATCGCCCACGAATTTGTGAATCAGTACAAACTGATGAACAAAATCACTTCGGTAAAAGTGATTACTGCAACCGAATTGTCGGAAGCTGCCATGGAAGCATTGCGCAAAAAACTGCTCGAAACCGGCACCACCTTCGAAAACCTCGACATCGAAACCAAGATTGATCCTACGTTGATTGGTGGTTTTGTCCTTGAATTCGACAACAAACGGTACGATGCCAGCCTTTCGCACAAATTGAGCGAACTGAAAGGTCAGTTCTCCAAAAACTTGTACATCCGCGAAATCTAAGCATTCCCATTTTGCATTCAACGGTGCCTTCAAAAGCCCAATCAAAATACAAATTCAATAACAACAACTAATTCAATAAATATGGCAGACGTCAGACCAGAAGAAATCTCCGCGATACTGAAACAGCAACTTTCGGGCTTCGGAGCGGATACCAACCTTGAAGAAGTCGGTACAGTATTGCAAGTGGGCGACGGTATTGCCCGCGTATATGGCCTCAACCGCGCACAAGCCGGTGAATTGGTCGAATTCGAAAATGGTGTACGCGCCATCGTTTTGAACCTCGAAGAAGATAACGTGGGGGTTGTACTCATGGGTTCTTCCGATTCTATTCGCGAAGGTTCTGTGGTGAAACGCACCGGTCTGATTGCTTCGATCGAAGTAGGTGAAGGCTTTGCTGGTCGTGTTGTAAACGCACTGGGCCAACCTATCGATGGTAAAGGTCCAATCGTTGGCACAAAGTACGAAATGCCCCTGGAGCGTAAAGCACCGGGTGTTATCTTTCGTCAACCCGTAAACGAACCACTCCAAACGGGTGTGAAAGCAATTGACGCCATGATTCCAATCGGTCGTGGCCAACGCGAATTGATCATCGGTGACCGCCAAACCGGTAAAACGGCGATTGCGGTGGATACCATCATCAACCAAAAAGAATTTTACGATCGCGGCGAACCTGTTTACTGCATCTACGTGGCTTGCGGACAAAAAGCATCCACGGTAGCACAAGTAGCACGTACGTTGGAAGAATACGGTGCCATGGCTTACACGGTGATCGTTGCCGCTTCGGCTTCTGATCCGGCACCATTGCAGTTCTACGCGCCATTCGCAGGTGCTGCCATTGGCGAATTTTTCCGCGATACCGGCCGCCCAGCCTTGATCGTTTATGATGACTTGTCGAAACAAGCCGTTGCATACCGGGAGGTTTCTTTGTTGCTCCGCCGTCCACCAGGACGTGAGGCGTACCCAGGTGACGTATTTTACCTGCACAGCCGCTTGCTCGAACGTGCTGCAAAAGTGATCGACAACGAAAAAGTTGTACACCAAATGAACGACCTGCCAGAAAGCCTCGTGAAAGCAGGCTTGATCAAAGGTGGTGGTTCGTTGACCGCACTTCCGATCATTGAAACACAAGCAGGTGACGTATCTGCCTATATCCCAACCAACGTGATTTCGATCACCGACGGTCAGATCTTCCTCGAATCCAACCTGTTTAACTCCGGTGTTCGTCCAGCGATCAACGTAGGTATCTCGGTTAGCCGGGTAGGTGGTAACGCGCAGATCAAATCGATGAAAAAAGTATCTGGTACGTTGAAACTCGACCAGGCGCAATACCGTGAGTTGGAAGCATTTGCGAAATTCGGTTCCGACCTCGACGCTGCTACCCAGGCCGTATTGGCAAAAGGTTCCCGCAACGTGGAAATCCTGAAGCAACCACAATACAGCCCGGTTTCTGTTGAAAAACAAGTAGCCATCATCTACCTCGGTACCAACAACCTGCTGCGCGATGTGCCGCTCGATAAAGTACACGAGTTTGAGCTCCTGTTCCTCGAGCGCATGGAAGACAAACTTCCTGAAGTACTCGAAGAATTCCGCAAAGGCAAGTTGGACGACGGCAGCCTCGCTAAAATGAAAGCTTTGGCGGCTGATTTGGCACTGGAATACAAGAAGTAGTGATGAGTGATGAGTGATAAGTGATGCGGTGTGTGCTAAGATATTCTAAGCACTTAACAAGCATTACTTATCATTCATTACGATATACATTCATCACTCATCACTCATCACTATACACTCATCACTATACAATGGCTGGAGGCTTAAAAGAAGTACGCGAACGGATTAAGTCGGTTATTTCGACGCAGCAGATCACCAAAGCGATGAAAATGGTATCGGCTGCCAAATTGCGCAAGGCACAAAATGCCATTGTACAATTGCGTCCTTACGCCGACCGACTCAACCGCATGTTGTCGAACATCCTGTCGAACCTCGATGGTGATGCATCAACGGCATTTGGAACAGCCCGTGAGGTAAAAAACACCCTGGTGGTGGTGGTTACTTCCAACCGGGGCTTGTGCGGTGCGTTCAACACCAACATCAACAAAGAAGCGGTCGCGCTGATCAATGAAAAATACGGCAAACAACGCAGCGAAGGCAAAGTTACCGTGATGTTTATTGGTAAAAAAGGCTTCGACTACTTCCGCCGTCGTTACAGCGATTTGAATTACAATACCGACCATATTGGTTTGTACGATACGGCTACCTACGACAACATAAGCACCCTGGCCAAATCTTTGATGGAAGCCTTTACATCGGGCAAATACGACACGATTGATATTGTGTACAGCCGTTTCCGCAACGCTGCTACCCAATTCCCGACCGCAGAACGCTGGTTGCCAGTGCCAAAACTGGAAGCAGCACCCGGTCAGTCAAAGAAACGGGTCGATTATATTTTTGAACCCGATAAAATGCAATTGTTGGAAACCTTGGTGCCCAGCATTTTACAATTGTCGTTTCACAAAATGGTACTCGATACCATT
>CAIVGO010000505.1 GCA_903905445.1 uncultured Bacteroidota bacterium | reverse complement strand
TTTGGGGTAAGTCGCGATTACGGGCGTTATATTTTCCTGATTCTTATTTGTTCTATGCCAGTGTATCAAGTCCTGGCGGTGCGCCGCGTTTATGGGGATGCGTGGGGTTGGTCGGTGCTTAAAGGCGTTGTGATTGCTTTGGGTTTTGTTTTATCGGTGTTGTTGTATCGGCAGATTATTACGATTTCGGTGTTGGTGTAGATTGTAATTGCGCGTGATTTTTTTGATACTTGAGATTTTATCAAGGATTTGTGGTAGTGGGTTTTACCGCAGATTACTCGGATTTACACAGATTTTGATACATATTTTAATCTGTGTAAATCCGGGGAATCAGTGGTGCCTCCTTTTGCAACGTGGACGCGTGTCAAAAACCGCAGATTACTAAGATTAACACATATTTTGATACATATTTTAATCTGTGTAAATCCGGGGAATCTGTGGTGCCTCCTTTTGCAACGCGCACGCGTGTCAAAAACCACGGATTACTCGGATTTACACAGATTTTGATACATATTTTAATCTGTGTAAATCCGGGAAATCTGTGGTGCCTCCTTTTGCAACGTGGACGCGTGTCAAAAACCGCAGATTACTCAGATTAACACAGATTTTGATACATATTTTAATCTGCGTAAATCCGGGGAATCAGTGGTGTCTCCTTTTGCAACGCGCACCCGTGTCAAAAACCACGGATTACTCGGATTTGCACAGATTTTGATACATATCTTAATCTGTGTAAATCCGGGAAATCTGTGGTGCCTCCTTTTGCGACGCGAAGTCGTGTTAAAAATGGACAGACTTTTGGCCTTTGTCCAGAAAACACTGAAAAAATGGACACAGACATTTATAGGTGTCAAAAAATGGACACATATTGATCCTATGTCCAGAAAATACCCAAAAAATGGACACAAATTCAGACTATGTCCAGAAAACATCAAAAAAATGGACATAAATCCAACCTAATACACCACCCCACGCACCAACGTACTCAATTTAGGTTCTGCCGCCTTGGCTACGGCAATGACATCTTCCAAAGAAGTTTCGCGAATTACGGACGGTGGAAAGGCCATATTGGCTACCATAGACAGCATCAACACGGGCAGGCTCATGTGTCGGGCGACCAATACTTCGGGCAAGGACGACATGCCGGTGCAGTCACTGCCTAATTTGCGCAGCATTTCATATTCGGCGGGTGTTTCTAAATTTGGACCTTGCAGGGCAGAATAAACGCCTTCAAAGGCCCTGATTTGGTGTTTTTTGGCAATTTCGAGCGCTTTTATCCGCAGAGACGGTTCATACGGAACGGCCATATCGGGGAAACGCGGGCCCAGGCGGTCGTCGTTCAGGCCACGCAAGGGGTGCTCCGGCAATAGATTGATGTGGTCTTTTACCACCACAATATCCCCCGCTTTCAGATGTGGATTAACGCCACCCGATGCATTGGTAATGATGAGTTGTTCGATGCCCAAATAATTGAGCACGCGCACCGGAAAAGTGACTTGCTGCATACTCCAGCCTTCGTAATAGTGGAAACGCCCTGCCATCACAACAACGGGTTTTCCATCTAAATGGCCTAAAATCAACTTTCCGGAGTGGCTTTCTACCGTGCTGCGGGCAAAATGCGGGATATCCGTGTATGCAATGGTCGCCTCCGCCACTACTTCATTGGCCAAATTGCCTAATCCTGTTCCCAATATAATGCCGGTGAGCGGCTGAAAATCCGTCACCGTGCGTATAAAACGCACCGCTTCCTGAATTTGATCGTACAATTCCATGTCTATGTATTAAATGGATGAATGTTGTGTTTAAGCGCCAACAGGGCGGCGTTTCCAGTAATTGGCAAGGGAAATACCGGTCACCAAATCCCAAATGCCCCACCACGCAGCAATGAGCGCCATGCCCCCTAATCCGTTGAAAAAACGGAAAATCAGGAGCAAACCCAGGGCGGTATTGTGTACGCCGGTTTCGAAGGCCAAGGTACGGCAGTCTACTTCCCGGAGGCGGAAAAAGCGTCCGAAAGAATATCCGGTAAATAAGGCTACGGCATTGTGTACCAGCACCAATACAAATACAAAACCCAGGTAATTGACTAAATTTTCCCGATTTCCGTACAAAGCCAGCACTAAGATGGTGAAGAAGATCAGGAGGGAAAGGCGTTGTACCCAGGGACGCATTTTGGCCACCAACACTGGAAAAAGGGCGTTTAGTCCCATGCCCAGCAGCAAGGGCAGCAGAATCAACTGCACAATAATCCAGGCCATATCGATGAATTGGATCTCAAAAGCGGTGCGTAATTCGGCTGAATTCGGGACAAATTGCGACCAAAACAAAAAGCCAGCGGGGGTAACGACGGAGGCCAATAATACAATGATGCCATTGAGCGTAACCGACAAGGCTACATTGGCGCCCGCTTGATGCACCAGAAAATTGGTGATGTTGCCGGAAGGACACATACTGACCAGCACCATACCAAGCGCGATGCTGACAGGAGGCTGAAAAAGGAAAATTAACAGCAGGGTAAACAAGGGAAACAACAGGTATTGGGCCAATAATCCCACCCCAACCGACTTGGGAAACTGAATAATCTGTTTGAAATCGCGTGGCCGTACGTCCAAAGCGACGCTAAACATCAGAAAAGCCATGGCGATGTTGAGCGTCACCATTTGGGATGGGTTGAAATTGATCCGAAGCGCGTCTATGGGCGGCATAAGCGTATGGTTATTTTCCGGTGTAATATATGCGGTAAATGGCATCTGCATGGTCGTCGGAAACCAGGATGGATCCATCGGGCAATTGTTCTACATCGACCGGGCGGCCCCAAACCGTTTCATCGCCTTGTAACCATCCGGCCGCAAAGGTTTCTTTTCCGAGGCTATTTCCTTTATCATCAATGCGCACCACACTGAGTTGGTATCCGTTCTTTTTAGCGCGGTTCCAGGAGCCGTGTTCGGCCACAAAGATTTGATGATGATAGGATTGTGGGAACATTTTACCGGTATAAAATTCCATGCCCAGCGGCGCTACGTGCGCGCCCATGCGCTCCACGGGGGGCACAAAACCGCTGCAGGGGTGCTGCGCATCCGCAAATTTAGGATCGGGGGTATCGCCCTGGTGGCAGTATGGGTACCCGAAGTTGAGTCCATCTTTGGCCGCATGATTGAGTTCGCACGAGGGGCTATCATCGCCCAGCCAATCGCGGCCATTGTCGGTAAACCACAATTCTTTGGTAACCGGATGCCAATCAAAACCTACACTGTTGCGAATACCGCTTTGTACTACTTCCGGAGCGCCGGGATGGTCGACATCAATGCGGGTAATGGACGCATAAATGGGTTTTTCGGGCACACAAATATTGCAAGGCGCTCCAACGGGCACGTACAATTTGCCATCCGGTCCGAATCGAATGTATTTCCAGCCGTGGTGCTCTTCGGTTGGGTATTGGTCGTACACTACAACAGGAGTGGGCGGATGGGCGAGGTTTTTTTCTATATTATCCAAGCGGGTAATGCGGCTGATTTCGGCAATGTACAAGCTGCCATTGCGGAAGGCAACACCATTGGGCATGTTGAGGCCTGTTGCCAGGGTGTAGCGTTCGTCGGCTATATAATCGCCATTGGTATCACGCAGCGCGTACACATTGCCTTTGTCGCGGGTGCTGACATACAGGGTGCCGTTGGGAGAATAACACAAAGAGCGTGCATTGACCACGCCTTCGGCAAATACGCCGATGTGAAAGCCCGGTTGGAGCCTGATTTTTTCCAAGGGCAATTTTCCGGAATAAGCGCCTGGAATTTGTCCAGTACCACTGTTTCCCGCACCCGAGGCTGTTTTAGAAGGGCCGGAAACGCTGCACCCGGTCCATAAAAGCAATCCAAATAGTATATAACGCATCGCAACGAACATTTAAAGGCAAGGTAAACTGAACTGTTTTGTCGTTTTCTTTCCAACGCAACACGTCTTATAAAAACGATCATATAGTTGCCTGGGTAAAAGTCTAAAATTAAATGCAAACCTACCGCACAATCAAGACCGGAATTTTCACAGCATGGCGCACGGCCCCCACGGTGGTGCCTAAAATCAGGTCTTTCAAGGCTTTATGGCCATGCGAACCCATCACCAACAAATCGGATCCGCTTTCTTTTACCAGGCCCGGAATGGCCTTTTTGGCCGCGCCGTAGCCAATAATTACCTCACAATCATAGCCCAATTCGCGCAATTGTTTGGCGTACAGTTCCATGTTATAGGCATCGGCGGTTGTTTCATAATCGTGAATATCGGCGCCCATGACCAAGGCACCCGCTGTTTCAACTGCGTGGATTAATTTATAATGGGCTGATTTTCCGCCGATATGCAAAGCGTGTTGCAGCGTTTTTTCATCGGCATCGGAAAAGTCTAAAGCTACGGCCACGTTGTGGTAGGCAAATTTTTCCAGTTCAGAAATGGCCGTAAAAACCCCGTGTGGTGTTTTCATTTTCACTGCGGGCACCCGCACCAAAAGCGGTCGCAAGGTAATATAGCCCAGCATTCCGGCGATTACCCACAACACCGGAATAACGATCCAGCGCACCACTTCGGTGGTTGCACCGCCTATTTCTAGCCAGGATTGTACTTGCTGCAACACCAGGTTCACATTGAGTACCACAATGATCAAAGCGCTGGTCCATCCCCCTAATTTTGCCCAAAAACCAATGGCAAAATCGCCCATGCGCTGTTTGTCACTCACAAAATGCAACAACGGAATCACTGCAAAGCCCAATTGCATGCTCAGAATTACCTGGCTCATCACCAGCATGTTACCGGTTGCCTGTTCTCCCGCAATTTGAATGACGACCAGGGCCGGAACTACGGCAAGCAGGCGCGTTAATAGTCGGCGCAACCAAGGAGCAATCCGCAGGTGCAGGTAGCCTTCCATCACAATTTGTCCAGCCAGGGTGCCTGTCACCGTGCTGCTTTGTCCGGCAGCAATCAAGGCAATGGCAAACAAGGTAGGCGCATAACTTTTGCCCAACAGCGGGGCCAACAATTGGTGTGCATCCTGGATTTCAGACACGCCGTTGTATCCATTTTTGTGAAAAACAGCGGCCGCCAGGATTAAGATCGCCGCATTTACAAACAAAGCCAGGTTGAGCGCAATGGCCGAATCAATGATGTTGTACCGAATGGCACGTCGGATACCGGTGGTGGTGCGCTCAATTTTGCGCGATTGCACGAGGGCCGAATGCAGGTACAAATTGTGGGGCATCACGGTTGCGCCAATAATCCCGATCGCGATAAACAAGGCCTCGCCATTGGGTATGCTGGGCACCAAACCGCCTACAACGCCCGATAGTTCGGGTTTTGCCAAGATCATTTGCACTAAAAAAGCGCCTCCAATGATGATAATTAAACCGAGAATGAATGCCTCTAACTTGCGCATCCCCCATTGCATCAGCCAAAGGAGCAAAAAGGAATCCAGTACGCTGAAAGCCACGCCCCAGGTAAGCGGAATGTGAAACAACAACTGCAACCCAATGGCCATGCCCAATACTTCCGCTAAATCGCAGGCTGCAATGGCAATTTCCGCCAAAACATAAAGGAAAATATTGGCCACAGGGTGGTACAACTCGCGGGAGGCTTGCGCCAAATCGCGGCGCGAAACAACCCCCAGGCGCGCACTCATGCTTTGCAGCAGCAAGGCAATGAGGTTCGACATGACCAACACCCAGATCAGGGCATAGCCAAAACGGCTGCCCCCGGCCAAATCCGTTGCCCAGTTGCCCGGATCCATGTACCCTACACTCACGAGGTAAGCCGGACCAATAAAGGCCGATAAACGCCGGAAAAAACCACCTTTTACATTGGTTTCGACCGTATTATTGACTTCCGAGAGTGATACGTCTGTATGTAATTTGCTCATAATTGTTGGTGTAATTTTAAGGTGATTGACCGTTTAGTGCGGGAAATCAGGTATTTTCTATTTTTAGGAAGAGGTTTTTGCTCACTTTTTCGCTGAGGGTGAGTTCGCGCGCATCGTGCAGACGCACCCGTACGGACTGGTCGTAATCGATGCGTTCGACGAGTTGGAGCGACACGCCGAGGGTCAGGCCTACTTGTCCGAGGTATTGTAAAAAAGCAGTGCTGTGTTCTTGTACCCCGGTTATGATGCCTTGTTCGCCGGGTTCGAGGTTAGCGAGCAGGGTTTGGGGCCTGAATTCCCAGCGTCCTTCGGCATCCGGGATCGGGTCGCCATGCGGGTCAAAGCGGGGATTGTTGAGGTAGGTATCGAGGCGCTGTACCAGTTCGTCCCCTTGTACATGTTCGAGTTGTTCGGCCAGGTCGTGTACTTCATCCCAGGCGAAACCGAGTTTTTCTACCAAAAAAACTTCCCAAAGTCGGTGTTTGCGGATCAAATCGGTGGCCAAGCGACAGCCCGCATCGGTGAGTTGCACGCCTCGGTATTTTTCGTAGGCGATCAGGTTTTTTTCGGCGAGGCGCTTCAACATATCCGTTACGGAGGCTGCGGTGGTTTGCATGGCAGCAGCGACGGCGTTGGTTTGCACGGCTTTGTTTTCCTTTTCAGCGATTTTAAAAATGGCTTTCAGGTAGTTTTCTTCAGCCTGTGAGGTCATAGCGCGCTTTAGTTTGTAGTAAAAAAATATTTTTGCAAATATAGGGCATTATTTTTAGATTAGTCTAAAAATTTTAAATTGCTTGATGGCGCGGGCTCCGAACTGGAGGTCAGGGGTACTGAGATGATCGATGTGATGGGGGGTGGGACTGGGGCATGGGCCCTGCGTGTGGGCCCCGTGCTTGCGTGGCCCCCGAACTGAAGTTCGGGGTTACAAGATGATAGATGTGATGGCGGGTGGGGTACTTGCGTGCGTGGGCTCCGAACTGGAGGTCAGGGTACTGAGATGATCGATGTGATGGGGGGGGCGTGCTGAGCGTGGGCTCCGAACTGGAGGTCAGGGGTACTGAGATGATCGATGTGATGGGGGGGGCCGTGCTGAGCGCGGGCTCCGAACTGGAGGTCAGGGGTACTGAGATGATCGATGTGATGGGGGGGGCCGTGCTGAGCGTGGGCTCCGAACTGGAGGTCAGGGGTACTGAGATGATCGATGTGATGGTGGGTGGGCCCCGTGCGTGGCCCCCGAACTGAAGTTCGGGGTTACAAGATGATAGATGTGATGGCGGGGGGATGGAGCATGGGCCCTGCGTGTGGGCCCCGTGCTTGCGTGGCCCCCGAACTGAAGTTCGGGGTTACAAGATGATAGATGTGATGGCGGGGGGATGGAGCATGGGCCCTGGGTGTGGGCCCCGTGCTTGCGTGGCCCCCGAACTGAAGTTGGGGGTTACAAGATGATAGATGTGATGGCGAGATACTTGGCTAAATTGTTGATAACCAAGACTTTGTATAAGTGATTAGGTCTTCCAATTCCAGCGCATTTTCTATCTTTAAGACTGGACAAGACAGTGCATCCAGCCAGGCCAATTCTTGCGGCCGACTGCGGATGTTTTCAGCATTATCATCGTACGCGGCTGCCCAGGTGCAGAATTTCTCAAAAACGGTGTGCAAATCGCCGCCGGGTGCTACACGTTCAGGGCCATAGCGTTGTTGTTCGCGGGCTGCAATGCGTTGGAGGCGTAGTTCGACGGGCAGCCAGCGCCAAATTACGGCATCAAATTGGGGAATTAACGTATCCCCCCAACCGCAAAGTGCGCCGGAAAGTACCCAGGCTTCCTGTTTTGCCAGATCGGCGGTGAGCAGACTGCGGCGGTGATCGGGATTGCGGCGGCGGCGGTACGGCAAAAGATCATCGGTAAACCAATAATAATCGTCGGTATCAAAGCAGGGAATTTGCAATTGTGTTGCTAGTGCTTTGCCGAGGGTGGTTACGCCTGCGCCGGGCGCACCGAGGATGTGGATTTTCATGATGGTATGATATGGCCACAATATCTGGTTTTCCGGGGTGTTTTTGCACAAAAAAGGCCTCCATATTCGTATGGAAGCCCCAAGAAGCAAATCGATGGCGCCCTAACTACTTTAATTGTTGCATGGCTGTACCCCAGTCTTCCAGGTGATAAACCGATTTTACCTGTCCGTTTTCAATGGTGTGAATATCAATTGTCATAATTTTAAATGACTTTGTACCATCGGTTGGGAGGCCCATAAAATTGCCATTGGGGGTACCGCTGGCGATGCTGCGCACCACGAATTTGTTACCTTCTTGAATGATTTCTTCTGGCGCCCATACCAAATCCGGTACCAGCGACCAGAAAAACCCGATTTGTCCGATCAATTGGTCTTTGGTTTTTGAATCGACCGAACCGAAGGACACGAAGTCGTCGGCCAGTATTTTGCCCATCGTTTCAGCAACGTTTGTATGTGCATTTACCGTGAGGCATTTTTCGTAAAAATCAAGTACAACAGCCCTTGAATTGTCCATTTTCTTTAAGTTTTGGTTTAAATTGAATGGTGCAAAGGTCCGTGTCATCCGCCTTGGGTCGATGATAATTTTCCGCCTTTAAGTGATACTTTTCAGTTGGCGTTCGCGAAATTCCAGTGGCGTTAATAAGGTATGTTTCCTAAAAAATTTGACAAAATTAGTAGGCTCTTCAAAGCCCAGGCTGAAACCAAGTTCTTTAATGGATTGGTGCTCGTGTACCAAGCGGCGTTTGGCTTCGAGCAAAACGCGTTCGTCGATGAGTACTTTGGGTGTTTTCCCCATTATTTTTCGAGTCGCTTGCCCCAGGCGCTTTTCAGAAATATGTAGTCGCTCGGCATAATAGCTTACATTTTTTGCCTGGGTAAAATATTGCTCCAAAAGATCTCGAAACAACAAGGTACAGTCCAAATCGGGGCCGTTTTTAATTTCCTCGTAACCACTTTTGCGCTTTTCGCGTTCGGCACGCAGCAGAAAATGCTGGACAAGATTTTTTAAAAGTGGATGTTTAACGCGGTCTTCCGGTGCAGCAAGCTCTTGATGGATGGTCGTACACAGGGCTAAAAATACCTGGAATCGATCTTGGTCCAGGCGTAAAAGAGGAACGTCGGCCAAATCATTAAACAAGATACTGTTGCGTAAAAAGCGCTGATCGGTTGCATCAATACTGAAAAAATCGTCTGTAAAGATCAATACTTTCCCCTTGTAAATCTGCCCGGAATCGAATTGATGCACCCGATCTTTATCTACGAATAATAACGTGTTTGGCTGGGTTTGAATCGGCTCAAAGTCCACAATATGCAAAGGTGTTCCTGCTTCGAACAGAAAAATATGGTAAAAATTCGTTCGGTGTGGCTGTACCAGGTAAGCGGCCTTTTCTTGAGTCAGTTGTGCTAAATCCACTACCTCTATTTCAATGGGCGTATCCGGTTTGAACTTATATTTTTTGATTGCATGGGTCATTTTTTACCAAGATTAGCGACAAAGATATTGCTCTGACACAAAAAAACGGCGCCTTCCTCGATCGGAAAGCGCCGCCACTCATTTTCATAGCTACATATTCTTATGCCACCCGCGTCCACCATTCCTTCACGCGCCAGCCAATCATATACATAACTGGCAAAACAATGAGGGTCAGGAAGGTTGCAAATCCGAGACCAAACACGATGGTCCAGGAAAGTGGGCCCCAGAATGCCACCGAGTCACCACCGAAGAAAATTTTCGGATCGCCGTGTGCAAACAGGCTTTCAAAATCAATGTTAAAACCAACAGCCAATGGCACCAGACCCAAAATGGTCGCAGTAGCCGTGAGCAGTACCGGTGTCATACGGATACGACCAGCCTCAATGATGGCTTCCCGCACGTGTTTGCCCTCGGATCGGAGCAAATCGGTGAATTCCACCAGCAAGATGCCGTTTCGCACCACAATACCGGCCAAGGCAACGATACCAATACCCATCATTACGATGGAAAAGTCCATGTTAAAGATGGCCAAGCCCAACAACACACCTACTACAGAGAAGATTACTTCTGTGAGGATGATGATGGTTTTACCCACCGAGTTGAACTGGGTGATGAGAATCAACAAGATGATCATCATGGCGATCATGAGCGAACGGCCCAAAAACGCAGCCGCTTCTTGTTGTTCTTCCTGTTCGCCCCCAAAACCGATGGTTACTGAATTGCTCACGGGCGATTTAAAGTTGTTCATGGCCGCTTGTACTTTCGCCACCACTTCATTGGGGTTATAGTCGCCCAATACATTGGAACTGATGGTCACCAAACGCTCCTGGTTTTTGCGTCGAATGCCGCCATACGTATTGCCATATTTCACTTGTGCAAAAGCTGCCATCGGCACCGAGCGCAGTACGCCGCCCATGTTCATGTCACGGAACGTAATATCTAAATTACTCACGGTGTTGATGTTTTCGCGCTGATCCTTTTTCAACCGGATGTTGATCGGAATTTCATCGTTGCCATCTTTGAATTTGCTGGCTTCTTTACCCAAAATGGCGGTCCGGAATTCGGAGCCAATTTGTACCGAAGAAATCCCTTCCCGGTTGGCGCGTTCGCGGTCGATCTGGATGTTGATTTCTGGTTTGGATACAATCAAATCGGAGCGCAACTCTTCGATACCTGGAATATTGAGCGAATCGAGGTATTTTTTAACCGAAGTGGAAGCGACGATCAAATCTTCAAATTTTTCACCGCGAATTTCAATCGAAATCGGTTTGCCGGTTGGCGGACCGCTGCTTTCCTGGTCTACCACAATTTCTCCCGATGGGATCAAACCGCGTACACCCTGGCGTATTTTATCTTTATAATCGGCGGTACTGACGCCATCGCGTTTGGAAAACTCTACAAATGCAACCCCTACTTTACCTTTATTAGAAGTGGAAGAACGGTCCATTTGATCTTCGGAGGCACCTACCGCGACATTGGAAATGATGGATTCGACCATTGGATTCTCTTTTCCGACAATTTCCGAAACCCGTTTTTCCAAAATTTGGGTCAACGAGTCCGTTACACCCACCTCCGTACCGACCGGCATGGTTAGGTACACATAAATGAAGTTCGGATCAGAAACCGGGAAGAAAATCACTTTTGGACTGCGCGAAAATGTCAACACAAAAGATAAAACAAACAACAAAACCATACTTGACATAATCAACCAAGGCCGGTTCAAAGCAAAACCCAGGAAACGTGCATATCCGTTTTGTACCGATGGCCATGCTTTGGTTTGGAACCATACTACTGCGTGCTCCAGGACATAATTGTAAAGCAACACCAACGCCAGCATGGTCATACAGAAATTGCCCATGCCATAAGATCCACTGAGGTAGAAATAAAGGGTGGTTAATCCAAACAGCGACCAACCCGCAATAGAACGGCGGCGTGCTTTTTTAGGATCTACCTTCACGATTTCATCCCCTTCTTTTTTCATGAACTGCACCGCAAATACCGGGTTGATGATATACGCCACCACCAGAGAAGCGGTGAGGGTAATAATCAGCGTGACGGGCATGAAGTGCATAAATTTCCCAATGACCCCGCTCCAAAAGGCAAGCGGAAAGAAGGGCGCCAGGGTGGTAGCCGTACCTGCCAAAACGGGTAAAAACACCTCCCCAGCCGCTTTTTTGGCCGCCGGTATAATATGGTGTTCTTCGTCGTGGTAAATTCGGTGCGTATTTTCAATCACCACAATCGCATCATCCACCACAATACCCAAGCCCAACAAGAAGGCAAACAACACGATCATGTTGAGGGTAAAACCGATGCCAGGCAGGATCAAAAACGCAATCGCCATCGAAAGCGGAACGGACATGGCCACGAAAAGCGCGTTCGTTGCGCCCATGAAGAACATCAGGATGATGGTCACCAGGATAAAACCAATGATAATGGTATTGATCAAGTCGTGCAGTGTAACACGGGTATTCCGGCTTTGGTCGCCCGTAATTACCACATCCAGGTTTTTCGGGAAATTGTTGGCCTTCATTTCGTCCACGATCGTTTTGATCTTGTCGGAAGCGTTGATCAGGTTTTCGCCGCTGCGTTTGATCACATTGAGCGAAATAACGTTTTTGCCATTCAAACGGCTGAAACTTTCCTGGTCTTCGAAGCCCATTTTTACTTCAGCAACATCTTTCAGGTACACCATGGCACCCGATTGAGAAGCGACGATGATGTTTTTAATTTGCTCTACATCTTTGAAATCGCCGCGAATAGAAACGGAACGCGTCATGCCGCCAATGTCGACATTACCCGCCGAAACAGTTGCGTTTTCAAAAGAAATGGCGTTTTCAATATCGCGGAAGGTCAGGCGGGCCGCGGTCATTTTGTATTTATCGACATTTACCTGAATT
>CAIVGO010000504.1 GCA_903905445.1 uncultured Bacteroidota bacterium | reverse complement strand
TTATCCGCCGCATCTTTTGAATAGAAAAACACAGCCCGGTGCAAATCTTCAAAGCAATCAAAAGCGCCCGCAAAAGTCATGCTCTCCATCACTTTTTTGTTCACCGTACGCAAGTTCATTCGGCGCATAAAATCATAAATCGTCACAAAAGGCCCGTTTTTATCGCGCTCGATGATGAGATTCTCCACCGCAGCCTCGCCCACGCCTTTTACCGCACCCAAACCATAACGGATTTCGCCTTTTTTATTGACCGAAAAATTGATGATCGATTCGTTGATATCCGGCCCTTTCACCACCAGGCCCATCCGGTTACATTCCTCCAAAAAGAAGGTGATTTTTTCAATATTGCTCTGCGAATGGGTCAATACCGCCGCCATATACTCCGAAGGATAATGCGCCTTCAAATAAGCGGTTTGGTAGGCTACAAACGCGTAACACGTTGAGTGTGACTTGTTAAACGCGTACGATGCAAAGGCCTCCCAGTCGGTCCATACCTTTTCCAGTTTTTCCCGATTGTGCCCTTTGGCCGCCGCACCATCCATAAACTGGCCTTTCATTTTGTCCAGTACGGCCTTTTGCTTTTTACCCATCGCTTTCCGCAATACGTCGGCATCACCTTTGGAGAAACCGGCTAGTTTTTGCGAAAGCAACATGATCTGTTCCTGATATACACAAATCCCGAAGGTGTCTTTCAGGTATTCCTCCATGTCGGGAATATCATATTGCACCGCCTGGCGACCGTGTTTACGCGCAATAAAGTCGGGGATGTACTCCAACGGACCCGGACGATACAGGGCGTTCATGGCGATCAAGTCGTCAAATTTGTCGGGTTTGAGTTCGCGCAGGTATTTTTGCATGCCCGCGCTTTCAAACTGGAAGGTACCGTTCGTTTCCCCGCGCTGGTATAATTCGTAGGTTTTAGCATCATCCAGTGGAATTTCATCAATCTCAATGGTTACGCCGTGGTTTTGCTTGATGAGTTTGAGCGCATCGCGGATGATCGTGAGGGTTTTTAACCCCAAAAAGTCCATCTTGATGACGCCCGCATCTTCAATAATTGATCCCTCGTACTGGGTGACCAGCAGGTCGGAATCTTTGGCCGTCGCCACCGGTATAATCTCGGTCAAATCCTTCGGGGCAATGATGATACCCGCCGCGTGGATACCCGTACCACGTACCGAACCTTCCAATACCATTGCCTCGCGCAACACCGTTTGCTCCGGGGTGCCATCGGCATTCAAAAATTCACGCAGTTTTTTGATGTTATCCATGTCCTCGCTGCCCAAACCTTCCTTGTCGCGCAAGGAGCCATCGCCATCCAAAGGGGCCGTGAGCACCCGTTTCAGGTTGATGCCCGGTTTATCAGGCACCAGTTTGGCCATGGCATTCGACTGGTCCAGGGGCAAATCCAATACCCGCGCAACGTCTTTGATCGACATTTTTGCAGCCATGGTGCCGTAGGTCACAATTTGTGCAACCTGTTGTTTACCATATTTATCTACCACATAATCAATTACTTTCTGGCGGCCCTCGTCGTCGAAGTCCGTGTCAATATCGGGCATCGACTTCCGGTCGGGATTCAAAAAACGTTCGAACAGCAACTGGTACTTGATCGGGTCAATATTCGTTATGCCGATACAATAGGCCACCGCGCTACCGGCAGCCGAACCACGTCCAGGGCCCACAAACACCCCCAAATCGCGCCCGGCCTTGATAAAATCGGCCACAATCAAGAAGTAACCGGCAAATCCCATGGTCAGGATGGTGCCCAATTCGAAATTGAGGCGTTCTTCAATTTCTGGCGTAATGGTTTTGTAGCGCATGCGGGCGCCCTCGTACGTGATGTGTCGTAAAAATTCGTCCTGGGTGGCAAATTCCTGGGGCACGATGAAATTGGGCAGCAAAATGTCCTTTTTCAACTTTAGATGCTCGCATTTATCCACAATTTCCATGGTATTGTCTACGGCATACGGCACATCCTTAAACAAAGCGGTCATTTCCGCCTGGGTTTTGAAGTAAAACTGGTCGTTCCAAAACGCAAAACGCCCGTTTTTCATCACGGTTCCTTCTTCTACAAACTCCCGAATCGCTGGCGTCGCCTGTTTTTCGCCCGTATTGATACACAGCAAAATATCGTGTGCATTCGAGTCTTTTTGGTCGATATAATGGCTGTCGTTGGTGGCAATTACTTTTACATTGTACTCTACCGCCCAACGCAACAACACCTCATTTACTTTGTCCTGCTCGGCCATGTGGTGGCGCTGAATTTCAATGTAATAATCTTCGCCAAACAGGTCCAGCCACCATTCAAATTCCTTTTTTGCCTCGTCTTCTCCTTTGCGCAAAATGGCCTGGGGCACCATCGCACCGATGCAACAAGTCGTCGCGATCAGGCCTTCGTGGTATTGCAAAATCAGTTCTTTGTCAATACGCGGATATTTGCCATAAAGCCCTTGGATATACCCCAGAGAGCACAATTTGACCAGATTTTTATAGCCCTCCGCATTTTTCGCCAAAAACAACTGGTGAAAACGCTTGTCCTTGTCTTCCTTGGTAAATGTGCGCCGATGCCGATCTGCCACCACATAAAATTCGCACCCCACAATCGGTTTCACCCCCTCATGCTTCGACGCTTCCGCCACAAACTGGAAGGCCCCGAACATATTGCCGTGGTCGGTGATGGCCAATGCCTTCATGCCATCGGCCGCCGCTTTTTTAAACAGCCCGGGAATGGAAGCCGCACCGTCGAGCAACGAATATTGGGTGTGACAGTGGAGATGTGCGAATTGTGGCATAAAAAATTAAGTTTAAACAAAAATTGATCGATTT
>CAIVGO010000503.1 GCA_903905445.1 uncultured Bacteroidota bacterium | reverse complement strand
CAGGTTTTGAAAACCTGGAAAGTCTACCGCCGCCGCCGCCGCTGCCGCAACGCGCCGAAGAAATACCTAAAATGATCAGCAACCAGTTCAGGATTTGCTTCATGTCGTACGCCAAGTCCATCAATAAACAAGAAAACCGGGTCGGAAGCCTATTCCAAAAGAATTTCAAACGCCTCCACGTACATGCACCAGACTATTTCACCCAACTGATTCTGTATATCCACGCTAACCCACAATCGCACGGTATAATAAAGGACTATCGCGACTGGCCGCATAGTTCATACCCAACGCTGTTAAGCAATAGCGCAACTTTATTGCAGCGAACGGAAGTCATTGACTGGTTTGGCGGCAAAGAAAGCATGGAAGCAAAGCACCAACAATATTTAAAACTAAAATACCTGGATGCGTATGAAATTGAAGATTAATAGAATACTCCATCAAAATGCCTCCCCCACCGTAAAATAAAACCCCTGACTACCACTTCCAAACCCATAATCCATTCGAATGTTGACCTGCTGTTTTGGATCGATGGTAAAACGAATGCCCAAACCATAATTAGGACGCAACACGATCGGTTCGCCGGGCGTGCCCCACACCGTACCAACGCCCGCAAAAGCAACCGTTCCCCAACGTTTGAGCCATTGGGAACGCCATTCAGTTTGAATAAGGGCCATATTTTGGTCCCTGAACTTCCCATCCTTGTAGCCCCTGAGTTTTTTAGGACCACCCAGGCTGTGCAATAAGAAAAAGGGAATTGGACCAAAACCCAGGTTCAGCAACGGATTGATTCCCAATACATGCTTTGGGAAAAGCGTTCGGAATAGCGCAGCTTCTGCGGTAAGGCGTTGGAAATTAAAAACACTACCCGTCCAGGGAGCATCCGCTTGAAACGTAATTTCAATGGTAGCGCCTTTTTTGGGAAAAAACCGATTATCGCGGGTGTCATAAAACCATACGGCACCTAAACCTGAACTGCGGCCGCCATTGGATCCTGTATAAACACCTTGCTCCAACAAACCGCCGGGTGTTTTCGCGGCCACCTTGTATTGATCAAATGAATACCGAAATCCTACAAAATTATTGCGATTCAATTGCTGTAAGGCGGTAAGTCGAATGCGCGGATAATTGGCCTGATAACTTTCCAAATAGTTGTTGGGGATACGGTTACCCACCCCAAAAAACTGGTAGATGTAGCGATAATAGCCAACCTCGCCATAAGCCAATTTGCGTCCCTTGTCCCAGTAAATTTGATAGGGAAACCAGGACAGCCATTGTTTGCGCAGCGTGTAAGCCATACTAAACGTGATGCTGGAGCGCTGGGGAGCATCTTTTGCGCGAAAAGAAACAATACCCGCAGCGCCCAAACCCAATCGGGTATCAGGCGTATAAAACGCAATGGGCACTCCAAACACCCTAAAAGTTGTATCCGAAGCAACTGTTGATTGAGACATTCCATTTTCCCAAACCATACAACCCAATACCAGGAGCAGCCCACACCGCCATACTCCGACCTTATTCAATACCCGACCCTTCTGTTTTCTCAAGTTTTTATAATTACATACGATGTTAACGCAAAATTAGTTTTTGGACCAACACACCCATCGTTGTTTCAATTTTTACAAAATAAACACCAGAAGCCAAATCTGCCAGATTTACATTCAATGCCGACCCAGATTGGGTATCCATTTCAGTTTGCCGCATCAAACTTCCCGCTGTATTATGCAATTTAACGCGTACAGGCCCCTTGTAAATGCCTTTTAAATACACGGTAACCTGGGAACTGGCCGGATTTGGAACCATTTGCACGGATAATATATCGGCATCCAACAAGGTATTGCTGGATGTAAAATCGACCGTTTTATTAAACGTATGCAGACAATTACCGTCCCCAACCGTTAAGGAAACCTGGAAAACACCCAAGGTAGCATAATTATGCTGTGGATTTGCTTCCACCGAAGTAACACCATCTCCAAAATCCCAAAACCAGGAAGTTGGATTGCCTGTAGAAAGATCCGTGAAGCTGGCCTGGGTACTGTTCGTAGCAACGCTAAAGTTTGCCAGGGGGCCAGCACTAACTGACACATTCACTACCTTGGTTGCACTCACACAAGCCGTTTCTTGCACTTCCCAATCATAAAAATAAAAGTAAAAGTCGTTCTGTCCAGAACCAGCACCGGTAATGGTTACAAGATCTTGGAGGATGTAGGGGTAGTTGATATTATCGCTGGAGCGGAATAACCTGGTATTTGGGCCAGCACCAAGTGCATAATTTCCCGGCCCAGGTACAACAATGTTCAAGTCTACGCGCTTCTGTCCACTGGAAATAAAAATCGTGTACGTCTGCAACACATTTCCTGCCTCATCATACAACTGCACGCTGCGGTTAGCACCCGTTTGCGCCCGTACCAGGGCCGATTTGATCGTAAATCCACGTTCCGCAGTAAAATAAATTTTACCGACGGTAGTTGCATTATGAAATCCACCTGCTCCCAAGGAGGTGGGGCCCACGTTTTTGATTGGAAATGAGGAAGTTTCCCGCAGGAGATAACTGGTGTTTTCAAGCACCACTGGCGTAATAAATTGTGTGCCAGAAAACACTACATTTCCCAGCGTATCCATCCATTCTGCAATGTTATTGGCATCATTGAGGATAGCACTTAATTGGGCAGCTTGACCAGGGCAAATTGTGGTATCCAAGGCAATTGGCGCTGGTAAAGTACTGATGGTGATGTAGTTCGGCAAAAACAGGGTATCTGTTCCAATATTATTGATTACAATTAATTTTACATCATAGGTGCCTTCTGCCGTGTATTTATGCGCTGGATTCGCTTTCGTTGAGGTAGTACCATCACCAAAATCCCACAACCAATATTGTGCAATATTGAGTGATTGATCAGAAAATTGAATCGTAGATGCTTCCAGGCAAGAAATCGTCCGATCTGCCACAAAACCAGCCACAGGAGCAGCGGTTGCCACCAGGCAAAAGGGTGGAATATCAAATGCTTCCGTTCCATCCAATACATTATCCGAACTGCCTTGATCTGCTGAATACCCAAGTCCGCGGCGCGCAAATGCCTTCCAGATTATACATTCATAAGCACCATTAAAATACAATTGATCTGCCTGTAAAATCGCATCGCGTCCATCTACAAAGCCCGGGCTACAAGGTTGTAATTTCATGCCCCCAGTGACGAGTTTTTGCGCAATATTATTGCCACCCTGACCATGAATTGGATCCGGATCGAAACCGATCGTGTCTATCAAATCCCAAGTAAGATCCCATAACATCGTTGCCCATAATTCGCCAACATTATGTTGCTGGCCTGAGGTAAATTTCAGATCCTCATAGGTGTAGGTATTTACCGACATATCCGGTGAGTATACTTGATTGCGAATACCTGCCCCGTTAAGCGGTTGCCCGAGCGCATAAGTGCCAATAGGGCGTATCGTGTTGCGGGTGTCTCCTGGCTTAATGGTGGTAATCAAGGAATAATAGTCGCTCCAACCTTCACCCATTTGTTCCTGATTGAACAAACAAGAAGAGTTAGATGCGCCTCCTGTTAATCGAATAGACACCCCATGTCCAAATTCATGGGCCACAATACCGTTGTCTAATCCACTGTCTTTATCCACACCATTTGGGTTGAATGCGGTAAAGATAAACATCTGCATACGCCCGTTATTTCCGTCAGGAGGTGCCGAAAAATTAGCATTGTTGGTGCCTGAGCCATCCAGGGCCTCTGAATTCACCTCATCGCCTCCAATGCCCGTATTGGAATAGTTTCGCGCTTGATAGTTGCCTGCCGCTTCATCAAACCCATATTGGGCGGTCATGTCATGCATGAAGTTATTCGCGTAAAACAAATTGGACATCGCCGCATCCCGGTTTGTGAGGGGTGTAGCACTGATATCAAAAGGAAAGTTAAACTGCAAACTACTGCCACCTTCAGGGCTATAACCTGGATTGTTATCGGCATCTGCATCTTCATATGTGTAGGTATTGTTGCCGCGCGTGGTGGTGAAGGTTTCACCTGCGATTCCACTGATGTTGTGCCAACCATAAGGTGAACTTTGCGGATCCGACGGATCTGTGATAAGTGCAAAACTGGCATGAGCGGGACTTTCTCCTGGGTATGGCACCACATAATAAGCAGCAGCAGCCAAGCCATCAGTTGTGGTGACAGGAGCATTTAATTCTGATGAACATTGATGTTCTACACCATGATTTGATGCGCTAAAATTGCAATACACGGTATAATTTCCAACCCCCAATATGCTACTGTCCAGGGCATCTACCCGAATACTCCAATAATCACTTTCGTAAGGCAATTCTATATGCCAGGCAAGTCGCACACCAGTACTTGTTTTTTGATAAATAGGCCAGGTACGGATGAAGGAGGTTGAACCTGGAAAAATACGGAAGGTGCGGATCAGGCCAAAACGCTCTGACTCCTTGTATTCCGCCAGTTCGTCAAACGTGATATTTCGGGACTGTGCAGCGCGCTTGATGGCATCTCGAGCACTTATAGTATAGGATTCTGGCAATGCATTTACCATATCGGGCGTAACAGGCTCGAAACGACTGTTGAAAAAACGTACCCTTCCGTCCTGGATCGCAACAGTACTTACGGCATTGAATAAATCCAACCCATGCAACGTCTGTTGTACATACGCATGCGTAACCGGATCGTTTTTACTCTGGTGTTGGTCGGAAAGCCGCCATCCCGTGCGCGCCGAAACAGCATCCAATTGCAATTCGGATTGGTGCTCCAATACATATTGAGCGATGAGGGCCTGCGCATCTTGCGCTTGGGCAGGAGTAAAACATACTAAAATGATTGCAATCAGGATAAAGCAATGTTTCATAGGAGAAGACCTTTCAATTTGAGCGTGCAAATAATAAAATTAAATACAAACAACAGGATGTATTTGTGCTGTTGCGCTATAGCTGGCAAAAAAAGCACGTCAATACACCTTTATCGTTTTTTTACGATAAATCTCATTTTATGTTTGGTAGTTAAAAACATTCATCGTATATTTGCGATGAATTCAAGGGCAATGCTAAAATAAAAACATGACGTCACTCAAAAAAACACAGTTTGCACCAGAAGACCAGCTCCTTGCCGAATTGGCCAAAGCCCTTGCTCATCCTGCGCGTATTGCGATATTGAAAGAATTGGCCAAACGCGATATGTGCATTTGTGGCGAAATTGTAGAAGTATTGCCTTTAGCGCAAAGTACAGTTTCCCAACATCTAAAGGAATTGCAGCAAGCGGGTTTGATCAAAGGCACCGTAGATGGTGTGAAATCCTGTTATTGTATCAACTGGGAGGCTTTTGATAAAATTAGCGGCCTTTTTAGCGCCTTTTTCTCCAAAACTGCTGAAAAAAGTGGAAAATGCTGCTAATACGGCGGCTTTTTTTTGCCTAAATTCATCGTTTTTTTACGATGAACAAACTGATCAGCCCCAAAAAACCTAGTCAATTTCCTAATTTTAAAACCTTTTAAATCGAACAACATCATGCAAAAAAATGAAGATCTCAAACTGTTAGTCCAGGAGAAATATGCCACCATTGCCAACCAGGACAAAGTAACCAATGAAACCAGTTGCTGCGGAATGGGTACGACCAACGGTACTTACACCATCATGGCCGATAGTTACACCCAATTGGAAGGTTATAACCCGGATGCCGATTTGGGCCTTGGTTGCGGCCTGCCCACCGAATTTGCAAAAATTCAGCCAGGCGATACGGTGCTTGATTTGGGTTCGGGTGCGGGCAACGATTGTTTTGTGGCAAATGCTGAAACGGGCGATTCAGGCAAGGTAATCGGCGTAGATTTCACCCCTGAAATGATTAAAAAAGCGCGCATTAATGCCGAAAAACGCGGTTTAAACAATGTAGAATTCCGCCAGGGCGATATTGAAGACTTGCCTGTGAACAATCAATCCGTAGATGTAATCGTGAGCAACTGTGTTTTAAACCTTGTGCCCGATAAAGCCAAGGTTTTCGCAGAAATGATGCGGGTTTTGCGCCCAGGAGGCCATTTTAGCATTTCTGACATTGTTTTAGTGGGCGATTTGCCCGACAACTTGCGCAACGCAGCCGAAATGTATGCCGGTTGTGTATCTGGCGCGATGCAAAAAGATGCTTACCTCGCACTCATTGAACAGGCTGGATTTGTCAATATGACCGTCCAAAAAATAAAACCCATCCTGATTCCCGACGATATTTTGTTGCAATACCTTAGCCCGGAAGCTTTGAAAGCATTTGTGGCTTCGCAAACTGGAATTTTGAGCGTAACGGTATATGCGGAAAAACCGGGTGAAGCGCCTACTGAAAAAGCGAAACTCAGTTTGAAGGAATTACCCATCGTAAAAGATTGCTGCGTAACAGGAAGTGGCTGCTGCTAAGGTTTGGCAGGTTTACAGGGGAAGGCAGTTTGAATGCATATTGTTGTTTTTTCAAACTGCCTCCCAACACCACCATTTTATTTTTAAAAAAAACGAAACCAACTTTTCATGAAAACAACCAGTACGCCAGCCCCCAAAAGACTTGGCTTTTTGGATCGTTACTTAACCCTTTGGATTTTCCTGGCAATGCTCCTTGGCGTTGGAATGGGCTATTTTGTACCCGGTACAGCCAATTTTATCAACCAGTTTCAGGCGGGATCCACCAATATCCCCATTGCAATTGGACTTATTTTAATGATGTACCCGCCATTGGCCAAAGTGAAATATGAGGAAATGCCAAAAGTGTTTCGAAATACTCGGGTATTGACACTTTCCTTGGTGCAAAACTGGCTAATCGGCCCAATTTTGATGTTTTTGCTGGCGATTTTGTTTTTACAAGACAAGCCGGAGTACATGATTGGGCTGATTATGATTGGCTTGGCAAGATGTATTGCTATGGTGATTGTATGGAACGATTTGGCCAAAGGAGACAACGAATACGTAGCAGGCTTGGTGGCATTTAACAGTATTTTCCAGGTACTGTTTTACAGCGTGTACGCCTGGTTTTTTGTCACCATTTTACCTCCATTTTTTGGCATTGAAGGGGTTGCGGTAAATGTGAGCATCGCCCAAATCGCCGAAAGCGTATTTATTTATTTAGGAATTCCATTTATTGCCGGTATGCTTACCCGGTATATTTTGATCAAACAAAAAGGAAAAAGCTGGTATGAGCAAGAATTTATACCCCGTATAAGCCCCATTACGCTGGTTTCCTTGTTGTTTACCATTGTTGTGATGTTTAGTTATAAAGGAAAACTGATCGTGGAAATCCCGTTTGATGTGTTGCGTATTGCCATACCGCTCATTTTCTATTTTGTCATCATGTTTTTCAGTGCTTTTTACCTGGCCAAGCGCGCTGGCGCCGACTATCCGAAAAGTGCTGCGCTCGCCTTTACAGCAGCGGGCAATAACTTTGAGTTGGGCATTGCCGTGGCCATTGCGGTATTTGGAATCGATTCGGGCGTTGCATTTGCGGCAGTGATCGGGCCACTCATTGAAGTACCGGTGCTCATTTTGTTGGTGCAGGTAGCCTTAAAACAGCAATCTAACTTTAAATCATAAACTTTCAACACGATACATCATGAAAATTGCACTTTTTAGCGATATTCACGCCAATTTGCCCGCGTTAGAAGCATGTCTTGCCGATATGGATCTGCGTAAACCGGATCAGATTTTCTGTTTAGGCGACCTGGTGGGCTATAATATTTGGCCCAATGAAGTCATTCAAATGATCCGCGACCGGGGTATTCCTACGATCGCTGGCAACTACGATTATGGCATCGGTCGCAGCAGCGATGATTGCGGCTGTGCTTACAAAACGGAGGAGGAAAAAGCCAATGGTGCTCAGTCCATCGCATTTACCAATCAAATCGTTGGACCTGCCGAACGCCAATATTTGCGCCAAATGCCGAAACACATCCGCCTCGAACTGGAAATGCAGGAGCCTGAAAACATGCAACTCCTGCTGGTACACGGCAGTCCGCGCAAAATCAACGAATACCTGTTTGAAGACCGCGACGAAAAAAGTTTGCAGCGTATCCTTGAAGGCGCGCATGCCGATATACTTTGTTTCGGACATACCCACAAACCCTACCATCGCGTGCTGAACAGCGGAACCGAGGATGCTCCACACTACCGCCATGCCATCAACATTGGTTCGGTAGGCAAACCGAAGGATGGCGACCCGCGCGGTACGTATGCAATGCTTGAGTGGGATGAGCACAGCAGTTTGAAGGATCCAGGCAGCGTGCGGGTACAGTTCATACGTTTTGAATACGATGTCGAAAAGGCTGCTATCGCGGTTGAAAATAGTCCGTTGCCCAATGCGTATGCCACTGCATTGCGCGTTGCAAAATAGGATAGTTTTGATAAAAATTGGTGGCAAAATGCCGTAAACGACCATAAAACCTGAATAAAATATGAAAAAACCGATCGTCTTGTCAGGCGGAGGCGCCCGCGGCTTTGCGCATGTGGGCGCCTTAAAGGCCTTAAAAGAGCAAGGTTATGAGCCCTCAGCGATTGCGGGCGTGAGCGCCGGAGCTTTGGTCGGTGCCTTTATTGCCGGTGGTATGGACCCCGATGGCGTGCGTGCTTTGTTTATTGATCAAATCAAACTCAGCAAAATGCTGCGCTGGAATTTCCTGAAACAAGGGCTGTTTACCATGGATCAGCTGGGCAGTTTTATGCAAAAAAACCTGCCTTTTACCCATTTTGAACAGTTGCCGATCCCGTTTAAAGTGAGTGTCACGGATTTCAATACTGGGACGCAAACAGTATTTGAAACAGGACCAATTATTCCAGCGGTGCTTGCGTCTTGTAGTATTCCAGCCATTTTTCCGCCCTTTGTAATCGGGGAAGGCGTGTATGTAGATGGCGGGCTAGCAGATAACATGCCCATTAACTTGTTTTCAGCGGTACTTGAAGACGTGATTGCGATACACGTTAATCCAATGCCGCCCCACAACACCAAGGATTCGCTTGCCCGCATCATCGACCGCGCCTGGCACTTGAGTACCCGTGCAGGAATTTTGCAATCGGCTCAAAAAGTGCATTTATTCATTGAACCACCCGAATTGGGCACCTATGGCATGTTTGATGCCAATAAACTGCCCGAAATTTATCAATGCGGATACGATTTTACGCAGGAATTTTTGCGATCAAAAATATCGAAATCGTAAAATAATTATACGAGTTGCCTATCTTTCGTGCAAGAAACTTACCTTTCATGTCTATGGAACTCGATCAGGAAACACTCGACCTTTGCTTAAATTGCGAAAAGCCCTTGCCGCCAAAAGCCAAATTTTGTCCGCATTGCGGCCAAAAAAACAACAATGGCAAGGTGCGCATGAAAGAATTGCTCAAGCGCTTTTGGAGCCACTTTAGTCACTTAGACAGCAAAGTGGTTAGGGCTATTTGGCAACTGATGATTCCCGGTAAAGTAACAGTAGAGTATTTTAAAGGTAAACACAAAAAATACCCGCATCCGGTACAGTTCTTTTTTGTGGTGATGTTCTTTTTCCTATTGAGTTTTAACAAACAAATTGGCGATAAAGGCTTTTCTTTCAATAACATAGGCAATAATTTTAATTTTTCTTTTAACCCGACAGAAAAGGAAGACAAAGAGGAAATAACCGGCGAAATGGTCCTTGAGTCGTTGAAATATTCGGCTAAAAAACATAGTTATTTGCGTGCCTACGATCAATTACCAGCTAATTTAAAAAACAAGGAAACAGAAAGAGCGCTCGATTCTGTTTTATCGACCGTTTACAAAAAAGAAAACCGTAACCTCTTGCGTGTTCAGCATGTTACTGATAGCATAGCCCTTTCCAGTGGCGATTCGCTCAATTTGAACAACGATTCGGTGGATATGAATTTACTCACCTTTAAATCGAAAATTGCTTTAGACGATCTTTTCAATCAAACCCCCGAAGAAATTATTGAAAACTATGCCGTAAAAGGCTGGATGGAGCAGGTTTTATTAAAACAGAGCCTAAAATCTTTTAAAAATCCGCAGGGACTGGTACATACCTATATTGGTAGTTTTGCTTGGACCATTTTGGCTTTAATTGCCCTGATGGCCTTGGTATTACACCTATTTTATTACCGACAAAGGCGCTATTATGTAGAGCATTTTGTTTTTTTAATGCACCAGCATTCAGGGGCCTATTTGATGCTCACCCTTGCGTTGTTGTTAAGTTCCCTTTTTCCCTTAGGCCCCATTTGGATTGTACTTTTGGGCTGGATCGGAATATCTATGTGGGTGGCCTTGCACAATTACTATAGGCAAAGATGGTGGATGACCACCCTTAAATGGTTTATGTATGTGGTAATTTATGTGATTGGCTTTGGGCTTTTATTTACAATCAGTTTGCTCCTGGCGCTTTTTCTATTTTAAAAGAAAATTCGGCAAAGGCTGCACTTCTGCGAATTTTCCCGTTCTTGGGCCTTGGTTTCGAGCATGATAGTCAATCAAATATTTAACGAAGATTGTATATCCGGTATGCAGCAGCATTTGCCGGACGCAAGTGTGGATTTGGTCATCACCGATCCGCCCTTTGGCATTGAATTTGGCGCAAAACGTGGCAATTACAATCGAAAAGCCGGACGCGTGCTGGAAGGTTACTCGGAGGTCAAAGGGGAAGACTACCTCGAATTTACCCGTGCCTGGCTTACTCAAGTGCGCAGGGTGCTCAAGCCAACTGGCAGTTTGTATATTTTTTCCGGCTGGAATTATTTGAAAGATATCCTGATCGCCTTGGATGAACAAGAGTTAAACCTGGTGAATCACTTAGTCTGGAAATATCAGTTCGGATTGGTTACCACACGAAAATATGTGACCTCCCATTACCATATCCTTTTCGCCAGCATCGACGAAAAACAGCGGAAGTTTTACCCCTATGCTCGTTTTGAAAAAGACGAAAAACACGCCGAAGGGGGCAGCGCGCACTACAAAGACAAGGAAGATGTGTGGAATATTTCCCGCGAATACTGGAATGGCGATGTAAAAACACCTACCAAACTACCCGCCGAAATTATCCGTAAAATCTTAGCCTACTCCAGTCAACCCGGCGATATTGTGCTCGACCCTTTCCTCGGTTCGGGACAAGTAGCGGTGGTCAGCCAAATGGAAGGCCGTCAATACTTAGGTTTTGAATTAGTACCCGACTATTTCAATTTTGCCCAAAAAAGGTTACAAAGCGGCACTTATCGGCTCAAATCGGACCAATAATCAAATCAGATTATTGATCAAATTTTCAAATAATTCTTGCCGACCACTTCGCTGTTGTGGTTCGCCATTTCCTTTGGCAATTCGAGCCAAATCCGTGAGCTTCAATTTGCCTTTTTCGAATAAAGCGCCATCGCCTTCGTCAAAACTGGCATAACGCTCAGCCCGCAAACTGCGATAAGGAGACTGGGTCAATACCGCATCTGCCACCAGCAAGGCCCGCGCAAACACGTCCATACCGCCGATGTGTGCATAAAACAAATCGGCCAAATCCGTAGAGTTACGCCGTGTTTTCGCGTCAAAATTGATTCCGCCGCCTTGAAAACCGCCCGCTTCCAGGATCACCAGCATCGCCTCGGTCAATTCGTAAATGTTGTTCGGAAACTGATCGGTGTCCCAACCGTTTTGATAATCGCCCCGGTTGGCATCAATGCTGCCCAACATGCCAGCATTGGCCGCTATTTGTAGTTCGTGCTGAAACGAATGCAAGGCCAAAGTGGCGTGATTTACCTCAATGTTGAGTTTAAAATCCTTGTCGAGGCCGTAATTTTGCAAAAAACCAATCACCGTTGCAGCGTCAAAATCATACTGGTGCTTGCTCGGTTCCATGGGTTTGGGCTCAATAAAAAAGGTGCCTTTAAAGCCTTGTTTACGGGCATAATCTTTGGCGATGTGCAGAAAACGCGCCATGTGGTCCAATTCCCGCTTCATATCTGTATTCAGCAAAGACTGGTAACCTTCCCGTCCTCCCCAAAACACATAATTTTCGCCGCCCAGGGCAATCGTAGTATCCAAAGCATGCTTCACCTGCGCCCCCGCGTGTGCGACCACCGCAAAATCGGGATTGGTGGCAGCCCCGTTCATGTAGCGCGGATGGCTGAACAGATTAGCGGTACCCCACAACAGCTTCACCCCAGAAGCAGCCATT
>CAIVGO010000502.1 GCA_903905445.1 uncultured Bacteroidota bacterium | reverse complement strand
TACGCGAAACGCAAATGTGAGGAGTTGTACGGCCCCAGCATCAATGAGAACATCTCCGGTATCCTGATGGTGGGCGACCAGGTGGATGTAGGCACGCTCGATCATTACGAAAATGTGCATTTTTCAAAATGCCGCTACCTCTCTTCGGTGCTGCCCATCAGCACCATTATCGGCAACCACGAAACCTACGGCACCCTTCAATTGAGCGCGTACGAAAACCACTTTTTCTACGACAGTTTGAAATATGCTAATTTACCTTCAAATTCTGAAAAATACTATGCCTACCAGGCAGGTAATGTGTTGGTTGTAAATCTTACCACCGAACATACAACCGGCACCACCGGCGCTGCACAAGCGCTTTGGCTGCAACAGGTGATCAACCATGCCAACAGCAACCCAACGGTGCAATGGATCGTTTCGCTGGGCCATCGTCCGTACCAGGCCGAACAATATGTTGGCGATATTTCTACCTGGATTCGCAATACGGCCGTTCCGATGTTGAGCACCAGTCCAAAGTTTTTACTGCATGTGGGCGCACACCACCACCTGTATGCACGCGGCCAACTGAAAGAAACCCCCAATTACCATATTATCTCTGGTGGTACTGCCTGGGATCAATACTGGGGTATGAGCAACGAAACCGATTTTGATGATGTGCAAAAGACCATTTCAAAATGGGCTTACCAAATTTTGGATATTGACCTCAATACACAACGTGCTGATATTCAGACCTATTCGGTGGGCAGTATTTATGGTTGGGATCAAAATATCCTGATTGATACGTTTCACCGCCAAAAAGGCCAGGTAGGTCCGGCAAAGCCTTCCATCAGCAATAATTTGCCGGATTCGGTGAGTTTGCCCGTGACGATCAGTACTTCGGCTTTTGCATCGCCCGCGAATGAAAAACTGAACTCTACCCAGTTTCAAATCTCCAATGTATCCAATTTCTCTATTTTGGTAAAAGACAAATTGCGTGATTATGAAAACCTGTTTGGATCGGCTGGAGCGCCTGATACCACCAAAGACATTAATCTTGGGGTAAATATTCTGCAATACACCCTCAACGCAGGCGAATTGGCAAACGGCAAACATTACGTACGCGCCCGTCACCGCGACCAAAACCTGGAATGGTCGGCCTGGTCGGCCATTGATTCGTTTGTCGTGGTGAACAGTGTGCAAAATGCGCCTGCGCTAAGCCTCGACAAAACAGCTTATGCAACGGGCGAAAGCATCAAAGCAACGTATTCTAACGGTCCGGGCAACGCCACCGACTGGGTGGGTTTGTACAAAAAAGGAGATGTGCCGGGACCGGTTGGTTCTACTACTTGGAGTTATGTGACGGGCACTTCAGGTGTTTTGAGTTTTAACCTGACCCAAAGTGGTGAGTATTTTGCCGCGTTTTTCGAACTCGATGGGTACACCGAAATCGCACCCCGTGTTCCGTTTTATTATGGTGCAATTCCAGTCCTTTCGAGCAACAAAACGGCCTATGCGGTAGGCGAACCCGTCGCAATTTCCTACACCAACGCACCCGGTATCAACCTCGATTGGGTAGGCGTGTACAAAGTGGGACATGTTCCCGGCACCGATCTTTCTACTGCTTATCAGTACACAAGCGGCACATCGGGCACCCGTACCTTTAATAATTTGCCCAAAGGATATTACTTTACCAATTACTTTTTGAACGATCAATACAGCGAACCAGGCGATCGCATTTTCTTCTCAGTCGGCGACACCATCGCGAACTTGTTGATTGACAAGAGTATATACAACCTTGGCGAATACATTGTAGCGACCTGGACCGACGGCCCGGGCATCCCGAAAGACTGGCTGGGCATTTACCAAGCCTGGAAAAATCCGAACATCGATCCCTTGGACGCCTATACTTATATTGGTGGTCGACCTGCCGGTACCCAAACCCTCACCGATACCCTCGTGCCACAAACACCCGGCAACTATTATATCGTGTTGTTTACCAACGATTCTTACAATGAAATTTCCAACCGCAGTTACTTCAGTATCGCCGATAGCACCATTGGAACTGGCACCTTGATCGATAATAAAGGCGTGAAACTATATCCCAATCCTTCCGGCGACCATACTATTGTA
>CAIVGO010000501.1 GCA_903905445.1 uncultured Bacteroidota bacterium | reverse complement strand
GTATATCGTTTTTTGAGTACTTCTACGGCGGCCTTTGTGCCCGACGCTGCTGAACAAGCGGTATTGACCGTGTCTCCGAACCCGTTTGTGGATGGATTTGAAATAAAAGCCCCCGATTTGATTGAGTCAATGCAGGTTTTAGATGCGGGTGGTCGCATCCTTTTTCAAAATATGCCCCTTGCTGCAGCAACGATCAATGTGGACGCCAAAAACTGGCCCAAGGGCGTTTACTTTATTCAATGTAAAGGCAAATTTGGAACATTGGGGGCAAAAATGGTCAAGTAGTGGCTCAAATTCTGCCCAACCGTGGGTTGACAATACTTCGATAACCAGAACCAAAGAAATATGCGATGCCTATGCTGGAATTATAGGACAACGTTCGAAATTTTTGGCTGAATATAATCGGGAAACCGGCACCACCATAAAAGGTATAATCGTTGTTTCCATAAGTTACAGACGCAGAGAGCCTTAAAAAGATATTTTTTCCTAAATTAATGGCAGTTTGTGTGCCAACGTTCAGGGTGTAGTTATTCCAAAATCGGGCGAAGCCGTAATCTACCCCCATGTTCACGCCAAAAGCGCCCCAACTGCTGATGCGGTCGTAACTACCGTAGCAGTAATTGGTAAATCTTGATTTGTTTGAATTGGCAATTTGCAAGTCATATGCTTCATTGAATACAACGGTCCTGAGCAAGTAGCCGAACAACAAGCGCCTGTGAAAAAATTCCCGGTACGGATATACATTGTACTCAATTCCTGCATTGGAGCGCAAGTCGAAGCGCTGTAAAGGTTCTCCATTCGCATAACCTATAAAAGAAACACCCCAAGCCCAATGCTGTCGAATAGCACGCACATAATACAGATTAAAATCCAAACTTTGAGTGCTGTTTACCACATCTGCGGTGGTCGTAACGGGTCTGCGGTAAGATCGGGATTGCCGGTAATAATAGTTGATATCGAAACCTCCCCGCCATTTTTCTCCGATCCGCCAAATATTAAAGGCTGGTTGAAAAAAATAATTAGAAGTAGATGCTTTGGATTTGTCAAGGCCTGGAATGGAATTTTCACTATATCCACCATCTGCCCGCCCATCTAAGAGGATTTTAAAGGTCCATAAATTCCAGGGATCCTTGGTGGCAATATAATCTGGCGCATTACCGACTTGGTAATCAATTAGTTCCGCAGCATTTGTTTGTAGCAAATAGGGCAATAAGCCGCGCTTGAGCGCGCGTGCAGATTTTTCGCGGACGCTGCCCGCGTTTTCCAAAGGGTCTATATGCCAATGAATTGTATCGGTTTGTCCTTCAAAAACACCGTATCCCCGAAATACGTATTCGAGTTGGGAGGCCCCATTGCCGACGGGTTTTATAATAGCTTGTACTTGCACCTCTGCCAGGCTGCGGTCGCTGACATAATTTACAAAACGAACCTCTGTTTTGAGATAGTTAAAGTCTATGGGTCCGTAAAAATAATCTAAAAAAACGTTCAAGGTGGGCGCTGGTGCATTTTGAGCGGCGAGTGCGGCTGAAAGGGCACAGCAAAAGCATAAAGCGAAGATTTGTTTCATGTCGGGTTTGTTTATTTGGCCAAGATCGGGAATTGGCGCAAACAATTCGACTGCACTTTAAAATTTAATACACGTCGGAAGCGTCCCCCCTACCACGCTTCCGACGTGTATTAAAAAACGGCCGCCCCACGTTATGTGGGACGGCCGTCCGTCGGGGCGACCGTTGGGGTGCCCCTTGCGGGCACCCTACTCGCGGGCGCCTGTATTTACCCGCCGTAGCTTTAGCGGAGGCGGGTTCATCCATCATACGCTACCCGCCTTCGCTAAAGCTACGGCGGGTAAATTGGGCGCCCGCGAGGGGCGCCCCTACCCTATTTCGTCTGGATCATTTTCTTCGTCGCACTGTCCGTCGCTGTCTCCAACTTGTAATACAACATACCCACCGTGTTCAACAACGC
>CAIVGO010000500.1 GCA_903905445.1 uncultured Bacteroidota bacterium | reverse complement strand
ATTTCTACCCCGCTGATATGCGTTATTTCAGGGGTGACGCTCAGTTTTTCGCGAAATTGTTTCAAAGTGCTGGTCAAATCACGCACCCCAAATGCATTGACCACCACCACGTTTTCTTTGTTGAACCCGGGATGTTGTGTTTGTAAAAAATGTAACTGCCGCAACATGATCACTGTACAAATTAACAATCCGGTGGAAAGCGCAAACTGTCCGGTAAGCAAACTGCGGGTCAACCAATTTCCGCCACCCAGGCGTAATTGATTGCGTATGGTTTTGATGGGGTCCAAACGGGCAAGCATAATTGCGGGGTAAATACCCGCTATAAAGCCCACAAACACCATTAAAAGCGGTAAAAGCACAAACATTTCAGGAAACTGCGCAAAACTAAACACCAGCTTTTTATCGGTCAACTGATTGAATAAGGGTAAAGCGGCCAGGGCAAGGATCCAGCCCAAAATCATCGACAAGCCACTCATCAACAGGGCTTCGCCCAAATATTGCAGGGCCAATTGCGATCGGCTTGCACCCAGCACTTTGGCAACCCCAATTTCGCGCGCCCGGTTGGCGGCCCGTCCAATAGCGAGGGTCGTAAAATTAATGCAGGCAATCAGCAGGATGAGGCTGCCGATGCCCAGCAAAATGAGTGGGTACGCCGGATTGACCGTTGGACCTTCAATCTCTACATCGGTGTGGATGGTCCGTAAAGGCTGTAATCCGTAACCAAAGGGCGATGCTGGTTTTGACCACCAGCCTTTTGTACGCGCATTGGGCTCCTCTTTGGGGTGGTATTGGTTGTAAAACTGAAACAAACGTTGTGTATCACTGCTCAAATGCGCCCCGGGAATCAATTCCACATAAGTTTCCATGGAGCAACGCGACCAGCGGTCCGCATCCTGCTTTCCGCGATCCGACACCGCATATCGGGCAATGGGCAGCAATATCCCCAACCGGATGGAAGAATTGCTTGGCGGATCGGCAAGCACGCCAGATACGGTGTAGGGTTCAAATTGATCGAGTACTTTCAGGCTAAGGGTACGTCCTACCGGATTGCGTTCGCCAAAAAATTTCAGGGCCAATTTTTCGGTCAAAACCACCTGAAACGGATCATTCAGCGCCTGGAGTGGATCGCCAAAAAGCATCGGGAAAGAAAACATTTGCAGGAAAGCCGGATCGACAAATTGGGTGGATTCTTCAAAAATACCCTTGGGTGCCTGAATAAACACCCCCCAACCACGTATTCTGGTAAAAGCCACCACTTCCGGCATATCGCGTTGCATGGCCGGACCAAGGGGCATGGGTAACCACGGATCCTTTTGCTCGGGCTCATTGCGAAATCCAGCGGCGGTATGGTTGTACACCCGAAATAAGCGATCCGATTTGTGATGGAAACGATCAAAACTGAATTCGTCGACCACATGCAACAGAAACAGCATAAAGCAGGCCAAGCCCAGGGATAAGCCCAACATATTGATGGCCGAAATCACCGGTTGTTTGCGCAGACCACGCAAGGCGCGTTTCAGGTAGTATTGAACCATGGCAAAAATTTGTAAATTAAAACGGATATAAAGGATGGGGCATACATTGTGCCAACTAATTAACTATTTGATAATCAATATTTTAAAATAAAAAATGCGCGCGTTTTTGTCCGAAAACGAACAATTTAGTGTGCGGTGGCGAACACCCGGCCTGGCTTGTTCGCCACCGCCACTTGCTTACTTTTCTTTTTTTGCTTTGAGCGAAATCGACAAAGTAACCACATCATTAATCAGTTTGTCTTTGGCGGTTCCCAGCAAGCCAGAGCGGAAATTGACGCCCCAATCGGTGCGGTTAATCGGGAAAGTAGCCGATTCAGCGGTGAGGTCGTCTTCATTAATTTTGAGCATCACTGGAATATTAACCGATTTGGTTTTACCTTTCATGGTGAGCGAACCGGCGATGACGGCATTAAAATCGGGGTTATTGCTCGGGTACACTTCCGAAAACTTGAATTCCGCCTTGGGGAATTTTTTAACCTCAAAAAAATCGGCGTCTTTCAGGTGTGATTCCAGGTCGCGTTTTTCCTCTGGATCCTTTAAGTCGGATACAGATACGGTGTTCATATCGAGTACCACATTGCCGGAAAGCAGCCTGCCTTCGCTCAATTCAAGGGTGCCTTCGAGTACCTGAATATTGCCGTTGTGGCCATCGCCCAGCGCTTTTTGGCCGGCCCAATACACGATGCCCGATGTTAAGGTAAAAGTGCCGGTAGCATTGCTCGTGGCAGGTGCAGGCCGAACTGTGTCTACTTTGGGTTTATCTTCTGTACGTTGGTTTTCCGATTGGGCGGATTGATTTTGGCAAGAAAACAGGGCCATTGCTGCACAAAACAGGCAAATGGCGCTCAAAAATGACTTTGACATAAGGAGGGATATTAATTGGAACGAATGATTTAGTTTTTAAAGGCGCAAAACTACGCGCTGATTTGATAAAAAATACAAGCGCAGGCAGCAAATCAAGGTCTAATGCGTTTTTGTAGCATAAATGAAAACCTATGATGATACGCCTACTTGTTTTTTTGGGATTTTTGAGTGCATTAACGGCCTGTAAGGAAAACCTGGAGGCCCCAGAAATCATTTATAAGGTACCGCCTGAGTTTAGTGTCGACCTGTTTCAAGCCCGCGACGCAGGACTGGGGGGCGCTACCTTTGGTTTGTGGGTGGAAAGCATGGCGCCTTATGATTATGCCAACTACGGAATCCTTTCACAGGTAAACGTAGATGATCAGCAAAATATTTATGTAAAGATATTGGGTCCGGAAACGCCCGTTACAGGCCTGGGTGCCCCCGATAAGGCGCGGGCGTTTATTCCAATTAAAAACTTTGCAGACGGTACCTATGCTTTTACCCTTGCTCTGGGCAATGCCCTCGAAAATAAAGGGACTTTGGTGGTTAAAAACGGAAATTACAGTTTGTCGATGCCCGGTTTGCAAGGTTTTGTTTTGCAAAACCCGGAATTACAAGCCATTGCGAAGCCACTTATTTGGGGCTATGTGGAAAACCCGAGCGAGCTCACCAAAGATGCCGCCGAAGCCTGTATCCGCGACTTGAAAGGCATCAGTAGTGATCATGGACTAACACCCGGTTTTTTCAGTTATTTTACGATCACCGGTGCGGGCAATAGTTTTTTACACACGAGCATTGAGTCGGAT
>CAIVGO010000499.1 GCA_903905445.1 uncultured Bacteroidota bacterium | reverse complement strand
GTTTTCAGGTTGAATAACTCTGTAGTTGCCTGCTCATAATAATCATCCAGATTGTATTGCACGGTACCTGCATACTCTGGAAGGGGTGGCGCGTATGCCAACGCGGTGTTGGCGTGCATGATTTCCAGGATGGCACCAGCGCGGGCTGCAATCTGGGCAGCAATCCGCAACGCATGTTTAGAGTTATCAGAAAAGTCGGTTGGAACTAATACTTTTTTCATGGCAGAGCATTTATGGTGGACGATTTTGTTCAACAAATGTCTGCGTATACCAGGCTTGCAAAAATGATGGGGGTCAGAAGCACCACTGAGTTTTGTCAGCAATAGGACATCGTCACCAGTAACCGTGCCTTATTTGTCTAGTTGCTCCAATAGCCAGACTTTTTCAGTTAGCACCGGTTCTTCCTGTATTTTGGTGCGTAAGGCTGCTATTTCCGCGGTGTTTCGGGGTAGTAATTGCATGAGTTGTTGGGTGTAATACACGATTTTACTATAATTGGTACGATGGTAACCAATGGCGGTATGCCGCCGAATGAAGGTTTTCATACTTGCCAGGTGGCTTTCCAGCAAATCGAAGGCATCCGTTTCATAGTAAATTTTTAATTGCAAGGTTTTGGCGGTCAGGTTGTTCATCATGTCTTTATAATCGGCCCGTTGCAAATGCTGTATGGCTGCTCCAAAATCCTTGCGTGCGTACGCTACCCGCGCGAGGTTTAGGTCGGCCGTAGCTTCCCGAAACTGCCGTTCCAACCGTGGTTTGAACTGGGTAATAAATGCACTTGCCCACTGAAGCGCCCCGACCCGCAAGGCAATGGCCACAATATTGTTGAAGGCAAAGCGGGAAAGCAGGTTGTTTTCGAGCAACAAATCGCGCTCCAGAGCACTTTTATAGAGGTTAAAAGTAAGATCGAGCCATTCTTCCTGCGATTGATTGATGCGTTTGATCCCAAAATTAATGGCCAATAAATGCAAGGTGCGCAATTCATCGGCAGGCAACACGGCAGAATGCTCCAACAACATGGCCGTAAATTGGGTAAAATGGGTGAGTGGCGCTGTTTCGGACAAAAAACAATGACAATGGTAGTACAACCCAATGGCGGGCAATTCCAACTGCGTGGCCGCCAGGGCCAACACTGGCGCACTTAATCCGATGTGGTATTCTGTTTTGTAAACCGCCTGGTGCGAAAGGGCTAAACACGCCAAACGCAATTTTTTGATTAAAAACGCACGGTCCATCTGATCCGATGTTTCCTGCAGGTTGAGCACATCGGTGCGGCGACTGGCAGCATCGAACTGGTATTGTTCCCACTCCATGTAGTACAAGTCGTCAAAATAATGCGCATCACGCCAAGGCTGCGCAACACGGGCCGCGCGGGCCTCCCGCAGGGCGATTTGAAAATGTTTGGGTAAATTGCGTTTGCGATATTCGGATGCCAGCTGAATTTTGGATTGCTCGGGCACCGCAAAATGCGCCTGATACATCCAGAAATGCTCGAGCAAAGCCAATAGATGGCTGTTGAGCAGGCGTAGTTTTGCATCGTCAAATGCCAGATTGGGGAAAGCGGCTTTGAATGCCTCCTGCGCCTGCGGTAATGTTTTTTGCTCCAAATGATGTAACAAATAGGCAAATAAGGCAATGGCTGCTGCCTTCTGATTAAAGAAGGGCGCTTGCACAAATTTGGCAAACTGCCGACGCTCCGTCGTGCTTAATGTTAAAAGCGCTTCATATAAAAGGGTTTTTTCCATAAATTTTGCAAGCATTCATGTTCGGGCCTACCT
>CAIVGO010000498.1 GCA_903905445.1 uncultured Bacteroidota bacterium | reverse complement strand
ATTCAAGCCATGAAGCACCATTTTTTTTGGATTACTTTATTTTCCCTCCAACTTGGGAATGTTTTTGCACAAACGACCGAAACTTCTGGTATTTACGTTTGGGATTTTAAAATGTCTGATGGGCGTGAAAATCAACTTACCCGGGATGTGACGGCTTACTATCAATCTTGCTTAACCAACGAATGGACCGATGTGAATGTGTTGGAACGCCGGATGGAGGCAGAATTGACGGAACAGCGCAAAAACGAGGTTACTTTTTTAAATAAGGAGGTGAAAATTCCGGCAGATATTGCTGCGGAGTTTAAAAAAATTGGCGCTAGTATTGTGGTTTTTGGAGAGATTTATGAAGATCAAGCACAAGGGGCGTTTACTTTAAAGATAAAATTTGTAAACATTTACACCACGCGGATTGTAGCGAATCCATATAAATCACTAAACGAAGTAGATTTTAAAAATAAGGAAAAACGCGAAGTATTTATTCAGACCTTATTGCCGAACAACCACAGTCGTTTTATAAAAACAATCAATGAACCCGCTGTCGCGCCCGAAAAAAAGCACTTGGTTACGGTGGATCATTCAAAATTGCTCAATAGTGAGGCATGGAATTCAATCCAAACTGATTATTTTGAAGATTTTACCAATTGGAGAAACCGCAAAGATTTCCCGTTTAATATTTGGGGTAAAACTACGTTGCAGGGCAAAGAAAGTTCCCTCATAGACGAGGAGCGCTATAAAATAATTATTCAGGCGCCGCTTTATGTAAAGCATAAATATTTAGATGTCAAACCCGTCAATCAGCGCACCGATTTTTCCAATGCACAGCCGTATTCCGTGACGATTCGCGTGGAGAACCCGCCGAACTGCAATGGAGACGGCGGTTGTTTGGGGCGCGGAATTTCCATTCGTTTTGATAAAGCGGCCAATGCTGGATATGGTTTTACCCTGACGGATGCCGGTGATCTGAAGTTTTTTAAGTTCAATATTCATCATCCTGAAGATATTGTTCCTTTATTCAGCAAAACCATTAAAGTGGTGCAGGGGCGTGATTATCAGTTGGGTATCATTGCGATGGGGAATGAGTTTTTCTTATATGTTGATAGTAAATTTGAAAAGAAGGTAATTGATGATACCTATAAAAGCGGGTTAATGGGCGTATTGGCAATCGGGAAGGGAACGCATCGTTTTGATAATGTGGCCATTTATGAGGAAATTTCTGTAAAATGAATAAAACAGTAATGGATAAACCTCATTTTGATCAATTATTTAACCTTGATCGACTTGACTTAATCATCCAGCACCTGCGGGTTGTTTTTCAGCAACATGCCGATGATCAATTGCTCCAGGAATTGCGGCAATTGGATGGGCGTTTGGTCGCCAATCAAAAACAGGTATTGGTTGAAAATACGGAGCGCAATCAAATTCGTGCACGTTTGTTGGATATGGTTAAGGAGGCAAATGCCCTTGGGTATTTTGAACCTGAAAAACTAAATAGGCCACCTAGAACTTGGACTTTTGTGTTGTTGATAGCAGCGGTTTTGCTCTTAGTGGCTTTTATAAGTTGGATAAAAATATTCAATTCAGCGGTGCCTAAATCAAGTGCCTCCATGCAACCGCAAGCACCAATTGGCCTAGATACGACCAAGTCGCAAAACCCCAGTGCAGGAAATCGTATTCCTGTTAAACCGCAAATAATAGAAGGTGCACAAGCGTCCGGGCATGGTATCCAGCCAGAAAAAAAGTCAAAACTGATTCCGGTTTTGCTCATTCTCAATTCTGTATGCAAAGACGCAGACGTGTTCGTAAACGGTATTGTAGTCCCTGCTGAAAAAGTAAGTACTACCAGAAAACGGGTTTATGTTCAAGGAGGCATGCTGCATACATTTAAGGTTGGTTCTGCTACCGAAAGTAAAATGATCGACTTAGAGCCTTCCTCCGATTTGATAGAGGTTGTCTTGAATTGCTATTAGTTTAAAAAACATGATACAATCGTTTTGCGGGTAAAATGGTGGTTTTCAAAACCGTACAATAGTAGGCTTAGTGAACATGCTTTAAACCCATTCCTTCGCTTTGTGTTTAATAGTAATACTCACTTAAACAAGATAAAATACGGTAAACCATAATAAAACGCCTGTTTATCCGCCTGACTATACCATTCGTTATCTTTACCTGTTTGAGTTTGATCAACCCGGCGTATGGACAAATCGTTATTTTTACCGCGCGCTTGGGACCAAACCCGCCCCAATATGTTTTCCAGATCGACTTGGCCACCTGCACCTTTTGCCCCATCCTGGAGAATCCTGTCGGTACCATCCAGGAAACGCTCGTGCTTCCCAATGGCAATGTTGTGGTGAGTACCCAGTTAGGGAGCGTGTCTGTTTATGAACCACCCAATCCGAACCCAATCGCTACGGTTCCTGGCCCATACTGGTTCGGGTCGCTTATCCATCCGAACGGGAACATATATGTTACTGCGGGCGGTCAGCTCGGCATTTTCGATCCGGTAAACAATACAGTAACGAATATTGGGCCGTTCCCGCCCTCGGTTCAGCCTTACGATCTGTTCCTGGTGGGGAGTACCATGTATGCCTTTTGCGAAGTCGTTGTTAATGGAGTAGCCGTTCGACAAGTGTATGAGGTCAATTTGACGAATCCTGCGGCAAGCACCCTCGTCTATGCAAACGTACCCAATTCATTATATACGGCAGCTACAGCCGCTTCGGGGCAAATTATCTCTACAGTCAACATCGGTGGTAATGTTGATTTTGTAGAGTATAATTTCTCCACCAATTCGTGGACGCCCATTTGTAACACGCCATTGACATTCATTCAGGGACTGAGCATACTGCCGCCTGGTGTACCTGTTCCGGCGTGCGCTTGTCTCCTTTCATCCGCAGGCACGCCAACGGTAACCACGGCTAATGTTTGTGTGCCCAATGCATACACTGCTACATTCAATAATAATACCCAACTTGACCCCGATGACGCGGTTGGTTATATCCTTTTTACGGACCCCGCCAACCCAATCGGATCGGTTTTGGCACAAAACAACACCGGCGTTTTCCCCTTTGTGCCGCCATTGGTGGCAGGCACTACCTATTACGTTTCGAGGGTAGTGGGTAATCTCGTCAATGGTCAAATCAACCTGAACGACCCTTGCCTCGACATTTCTCCGGAAATTGCTGTCATTTGGCGGCCCAAGCCTACCCTTGTTTCGCTCACAACGCCTTCGGGTAATATCTGTGGCGGCGCCTGTGGAACCGTTGAACTAACCTTAAGCGGTACGCCCCCTTTTACCTATTCCTGGCAAGTACAGCAAGGCGGGAATGTGCTCACGCCCTTGCAGTTTGTCTTTAATAGTTTTGTGAATCCGACTACGTTTCAGGCTTGTACACCGGTAGGGACTACGGGTGCAGTGAATGTCGTTATTTGCAGCGTACAGGATTTGTATTGCCAGAGTCCGTAAGGAAGGGTATGCGATTTTTTATCGTTTCCTATGACGCAAACAACTTATCCATCGTTATCTCATGATCCACCTCTTCCAAATAGTATCTATTTTTTAAGGCTGGATAGGTGGTGATAAGCGTGGTAAAAATTGCTTTTTTAGTTTCGGTTACTTCCTTGAAAATCATTTTTTTAAGCCTCAATTGTTCCGAATAAGCAGCCGTCAGGGCATAGTTTTCCTGGGTGAATTTAGCTTCGCACAAGTGAATGATCTGATCCGCCCGATCAATAACCATGTCGATTTGAGCGCCAGGAAGCGTATCATCCCCCTTGAATTTCCACGAGCTATGGCGCGTAAAAACGCCGCTTATCCCCAAGGCCGCTTTTATTTGCGGAATATGCATCATCGCAATATTTTCATAAGCGTAACCACTCCATGCTTTATAAGTACTTTGCTTAGACAATTGCTCCCAAATCTTACTACCGGCACCTTTATTGTCTTGAATAAATTTGAGATAAAATAAAGAATACAAATCGGTCAGTTTATAAACGGCCTCCTTTTTCTTATTGAGCAACGGGTTATACATGCTGATAAAATCACACTCCTCTAATTCCTCCAAGGTTCTTGATAAATTTGTTTTGGCTATCTTGGTTTGACTAGCGATCATTCCTATGGTCATACCTTGCGGATGGGCAGCCAATGCTGCAACAATCGCCACATGAAATTCAGCATTTTTAAAGAGTGCATGGTATAACTGGTCGTATTCCTCACTCAATAATCCCTGCCGGGAAAAGCAGATTTCATCAATGAGTTGGGGTGAACTTTTCCCTTTTTCCACTTCTTTGAGGTAAAAAGGTATTCCTCCCATGACCATATACAATTCAAGAATTTGGTAAAGTGGTAAGTTCAAGCCGTTATGCTGGAGGAACCGCTCCGTTTCATAGAGGTTGAAGGGGGCCAATTTGATTCGATGTGTAATTCGGTTGTACAATCCCCCCCGTGCGTTTATCAGGTTTTTTCTAATCCAAGAAGACGCCGAACCGCAGGCAATCAACAGCACATGATTCATGCGAGAAACATGCTGGTTCCAAAAAAACTCAAGTGCTGAAACAAACTCCGATTTAGGGGTGTCCATCCAGGGCATTTCATCCAGAAAGACTACATACTTGGAGGACGTTGGAGGCAGCGATAATAAGTATTTAGCCAAGTAACTAAAGGCTTCTTGCCAGGAATTGGGTGTTACCGTTTCTTGCTTTCCTTGGGTTCTGGCAAGATACTCTGCAAAAAAATTATTTAACTGTTGTTTTTTCGATCCCTCTTTGGTGCCCGAAAGATCAAAAACGATCTTGTCTTTCAGGTATTGGCGAATCAGGAAGGTTTTTCCAACCCTTCTTCTACCATATAGGGCTAAAAATGCTGCCTGATCTGACTGAAGAATCTTGTCCAGTTTTTCTTTTTCGTGGACTCGGCCAATAATGTTCATATGCGTCAAAAGTTTGATACTTGGATAAATCTAGGCAAAAATAATAGATTTACCCAAGTATTAATTTTATATTTGGATAAATGAGTGTAAAAACAACAGATTTGTCCAAGTATCGATTTTGTTTTTGGATAAATCTGTGTCTTTTTGATCCATTTATCCAAAAATACATGCAGCCCTCCGCCATAACTTTGTCAGCATCTTGCAAATCACCTATTCCATCACCAAAACTTTGCCCAAAAAGGTTTTAATTGTGCGGTTTTTACACACCATCCATACCTAAGACCTGTTTTGCTGATGAAATTTTCTAAAATCTTGAGTTTTTGCCTGCTTTTCCTGTTTGGGAGCGCCCTTTCGGCCCAAATCAGTTTTACCAATCAAAAAAAACTGCTCAACCCCGTAAACCAATACAATGGCGTGGCGATGGCCGTGGTGGACATGAACAGCGATGGCCGCGATGATATTATTCGATTGAACCAGGCCAATTTCCTTTCCATCGAATTTCAAAACGCACCCAATGAACCGTTTGAACATCTGGAAATTGGTCCGGTGTCGGGCGCAAACAATTGGGGCATTTGTGCGGCGGATATTGACAACAACGGTAAGCCAGATGTGCTGCTAGGCGGCAGTTACAACGGCATTTTTGTTGCCCGCGCCAATGCCGATGCTACTGCTTACACACTTTCCACCTTGACAGCGCCGGGTACTTTTGTGCAAGGCGTCAATTATGCCGACATCAACAACGACGGCTGGTTGGATGCTTTTGTATGCCATGATGACGGGCCATCGCGCTTTTTTATGAACGATGGAACCGGTGCGTTGAATTACAATCCAAATGTAATGGACTATACGACTTTGCCTGCGTCGGATAATTCGGGCAATTACGGCTCCATTTGGAGTGATATTGACAATGATGGCGATGTGGATTTGTATGTGGCCAAATGCCGGCAAAATGTAAATGAGCCCACCGACGGGCGGCGCATCAACATGCTGTTTCTCAACAATGGCGACGGAACCTACACCCAGGACCTGACCAATGCTTCGGGACTCCGCATTGGCGCACAAAGCTGGACGGCCGATTTTGGTGACATTGACAATGATGGCGATTTTGACTGCTTTATCACCAACCATGATATCACCAGCCAATTGCTAGAAAACGACGGGGCGGGGCATTTTACCGATATCACGGCTTTTTCTGGATTGTTTAATGCAGTTGGTGGATTGCCGATTCAGGGGGTGTTTCGCGATTTTGACAACGACGGCTTCCTGGATATTCTGGTCGCGGGCACTGCGCAGTACTTATTTCACAACAATGGCAATAAAACGTTTACTGAATTGCCCAATTTATTTGGAACGGAGGTAATGGAATCCTGTGCGGTGGGTGATTTAAACAACGACGGATTTCCGGATATTTATGCCGGGTATGCGGGTGTGTTCAACCAGCCGAGCACCATACCGGATGCACTTTGGATGAATGCGGGCAATGACCACCATTTTTTTGGTTTGAACCTGCGCGGCACCACCAGCAATTACAATGCGGTGGGTACTAAAGTGTTCCTGTACAGCGCCTTGGGTACGCAGGTGCGGGAGGTGCGCTCGGGAGAAAGTTACGGCATTGCCAATTCCATGCAGGTTCAGTTTGGTTTGGACACGTTCAAAGTGGTTGATTCTGTGCGGGTTAACTTTCCTTCCGGCTTTACGATCCTTTTGGAGCAGCCAGCCATTGACCAATATTTGACCCTGGAAGAGGCGAAATGTTTGGTACCGCCTGTGCCGATCTATGCAGATGGTCCGACTACTTTTTGCAGCGGACAAGGGGTGAATTTGTATACGGGTGGGTTTTATGCCACCCATACCTGGAGTACGGGAGACACAACGTCGCAAATCAATGTGAATACCACTGGAATGTATCGGGTTACGGTAAGTTCGGTCAATGGCGGTTGCACGGTTGTTTCGCCGCCCATAACGGTGGTGGCCGATCCGGTAGAAACACCACAAATTACGGTGATCGGAGATACCCTTTTGTGCGAAGGCACCAGCGTGTTGCTGCAGGCCAATGATGCGCCGAAATATTGGTGGAGTACGGGTGAAAATACCCAAACCATTGAAGTGAATACCCCGGGCGTTTATTCGGTAGCAACCCAGGGCTTGTGTGGTGTTGATACCTCGGCCGCGCTGTCGATCACGGTGTTTCCCAATCCTTTGCCCGTAACCACCAACGATACGGTGGCGGTAAATGGCCTTGCGGAGTTGGAGGCAAGCGGCGGCGAGGTGTCCTGGTTTGATGCAGCGACAGGTGGCACGGAAATATTTACCGGAAATAGTTTTCAAACGGGCAATTTGACGGTAAGCGATACTTTTTGGGTCTCCAACCGCAGTGCTTCTGATATTCCAAATACATTTACCGGCATGCCCGAACATGCAGGCACCAGTTTTGCAGGTGCTGGTTTTAACGGTGCCGTTATTTTTGATTGTTTTAAGCCTTTTAAACTGGCCAAAACCAAGGTTTATACGGATTTAGCAGGTGTTCGGGAAATAGAATTGCGCAATGCCGATAATGATCTATTGCAATCGGCTCTGGTTGATATTCCAGCCGGTACAACGGTCATTGATTTGAATTTTGATGTTCCGGTGGGTACAGGATTGGCTTTGACGACCAATACCCAAACCAACCTGGCTAATTTTGGAACCGCCAGTCCGCAGTTGCGCCGCAGTGATGCCAACTTAGCCTATCCTTACGTGGTGCCGAACGTGGTATCCATCAACCGATCGAATACGGCACAAGGCATTGATCGGTATTACTATTTTTATAACTGGGAAATTGATTTTTACGAAACAATTTGTGAAACGGAACGGGTGCCCGTGTATGCGGTGGTCGATACTGCCTTGGTGGCGGTTTCTGATTTGGGCTTGAATGCGGCCTGGCAGTTGTACCCCAATCCTGCTACAACGGTGGTGTACGTGCAAACAGCGCAATTCGAAGGCGGATCCTTGGCGATTACCTTGCGGAATGCACAAGGCACCCTGGTTCATTCGGTGCAAACCCGATCAACCGCAGGTGCCTTGCGCTATCCTTTGAATTTAAATCAATTACCGGCCGGAATTTATTTTGTTGAAATTGCCACAGAAAAAGGCCGGGTAATTCAGAAAGTAGTATTGAGGTAGCCGTTATTTGGTTTTTCGGAAATAAATCTGACAACCAATTGATTTCGTTTCTTTTACAGCGACTTCCTTGCCCGCTAACAGGGCATCGACGGCATTGGCGACAAAGGCTTGGGTGACCGCTTCCGGTTCCCCGCCATTGTCGTCGATGGCGCCGTTGTAACGCACCACCCAGTTGCGTTTTACCTTTTGCAGCACATACGCATGGGGCGTTTTTTGTGCTTTAAAGTTTTGGGCTACCGATTGGGTTTCATCAAACAAATAAGGGAAGTTGAACGCCTCGCTGGTTGCTTTTTCCACCATTTTAGGATAGGTATCTTCCTCGTATAAAATCGTGTCGGTCGAGCTGATGGCAATCAAGGGGTAGCCCAAGGGTTTGTATTTTTCATTGAGCGCATTCAAACGGGGCGGGTACAACTTGGCAAACGGACAATGGTTGCAGGTAAAAATGATGATAAATCCTTTCGCATCCGGAAAGTCTTTCATGGAAACCATACGCCCATCCACGTTTTTTAATCTAAAATCCTGGATGTCGGATATTGGCGGCGCCTGAAAATCAAAACTAGGCAAAGAGATCAATGCTACGGCAAGGAGCGTCAAACTGGATAAAAATGCGTATTTCATCATAGAAGTGGTTGTGTTTTTTATGGCGTGATTAGCGGTTATTGCCCATTACAAACCGTTTGGTCCGCGATTTTTTTGTCTTGGCATCCCGGCATTCCAGGTTATACACCCCGGCTTTTAGTTTGCTCACATCCAAACCGGCGTGTAGGTCGGGTTGCGGCAGCATGTACAAGGTTCGACCCAATGCATCGGTAATGCGGATGTAATAGGCCAGCATATCGGGGTCATTGAAACGCAGGAACAACCGGTCTTGTGCCGGATTAGGGAACAAGGCAAAGTCGGCTGAAGCATCGACCTCTGTCGTTGCGCTGGCTGCGTTGTCTTTTACAATAAACTGGCCCATCATGCCTTCATCCTCGTGCAGGGCAATATGACAGTGGTACATAAACGGATGCAGGGTATCAGCATAATCTTCAAATCGGGCGATGAATTTCACCACCGCATTTTGTCCACCTGTGCGACCGGGAATAAATACCACATCTTTCCAGCCTGCTTGTGCGGGGGCAGGCGCTGCGCCATTGACCGAAATAATATTAAATTCGACATCATGAATGTGGAATGGGTGTCCAAAAATTGAAGAACTGGTGATTTGCCAGATTTCCGTGTTGCCCAAGGGTACTGCATATTCGTTATAATTAATATCAAACAGTTTATGGTTGATAATAAACGCATTGGGTCCGAGAATAGGCGGATTGGTCACCCCGGCACTGTCGCTGATGGTGAGTTTGCGGGTGATATTGGCATCGGCCACGTTTAATAAAACATTGTTGGTCAGCACCGTAGGGATGGTGGTAATCGGATTGGCCGTTGCCGTGCCCACATTGAAATGCACCATGGTAAAATCCTTTTTACCGAGGTAGTTGGCAAATGGGCCGTTGGAGAAATTTTCACCACCGGCAACGAAATTGCCTAAAGTAGAGTTAAATGCTTTAATATCAACACTTTGCCCTGTTTGTCCGCCAAAATTCACCAATATTTCAATGCGTTCTCCGGCATGCAGCAGGTATCGGGTTACACTTACGGGCGCATTGAGCAGTCCACCGTCGGAGCCGATTACATAAAAAGCGCGGTTGTCGCCAAATCCGATGTTGTAAGAACGTTCGATGGCACCATTCAAAATGCGAAAACGGACCACCTGAGCGGGTACCGTGTGTTGGGCGCGCAAGGTGCCGTTGACCATCATGCTATCGCCATAAGGAACGGTTACAAACTGGTTGGCACTGTTGAAATCGCGGTCGGTGAGTACTAAGGGAATGTCATCCACGCTATAGGTGCGGGGTAGGGCGAGGGCTGATTCGATTTCGTCGCGCACAATGATCAGGCCGCCCAGTCCTTTGGTGATTTGCTCCTCTGTCATTTCGTGCAAATGTGGGTGGTACCAATAGGTGGCGGCGTTGTTGGTGACCTTCCAATAAGGTTGCCACACGGTGCCGGGGGGAATGACCTGGTGCGGACCGCCATCCATCACGGCAGGCAGGTGGAATCCATGCCAGTGTAGGGTGGTGGAGTCGTTGAGTTTGTTCTGGATGTTAAAATGCACCGTTTCGCCTTTGTGCATGATGAGGGTAGGGCCCCAAATTTTGCCATTAATGCCTGCGGTAATGGTTTGATTGCCTTTGGGGATCAATTGCGCAAAGGTATCTTTCAGGGTAAGGTTAAAATCGGGGCCAGCCAGGGTATCTGGAATCCAGAGCGGGTTGTAGGATTGCTGGGCCTGTGTTTGGCACATGGTACAAGTAAAGGAGCAAAGGAGAAGCAGTAGGTAACTGGTTTTCGTATAATGCATCATGTGTATTTATTCAATTTAAGTTTGGGTTTATACTCGTTTTTTTAGATGCCGTTATTAAAAAAATCTTGTGGTGGTTGCACAGGGTTCCACCATTATAAAGGCTTAATCCGCTTTCATGCAGCAAGGGTAAACGGAAAATTTGCAGGCAAACAGACAAATTATTGCCTTTATTTTCATCGAAAACCTTTAAATTTGTGATAAAATTAAAAGAATGAAATTCGTAGATATAAAAAACGATATTGCTTTTCGTAAAATATTTGGAAACCAAAAGAAAAGCATCGTCCTAATTTCTTTTCTAAATGCCGTTTTGGATTTAGAAGGTTTGAACCGTATTAAGAAGGTAACCATAATCAATCCTTATTTACTTCCGCGCATCGTTGGCGAAAAAGCAAGCATCATTGACGTACGTGCAACGGATCAGCGTGGCCGTCAATTTATAGTAGAAATGCAAGTTGCGGATAAAAAAGGATTTGAAAAACGCGTTCAATATTACACTGCGCGCGATTTTTCGATGCAAATAGAAAAGGGGGACGATTATCCTAAGTTAAAACCTACTTATTTTATTGGTATATTGAACTTCAAAATTGGCTTTGGTAAAAATTACTTAGCCAAACACTATAGCATTGAAGAAGAGACTGGTATGTGTGTATTGAATGACATACACCATCGCTTTATCCAACTTCCAAAATTTAAAAAGAAGGAACACGAGTTAATAACTTTGGTGGATAAATGGACCTATTTTTTAAAACATGTCAACAAACTGGAGGTAATCCCTGAAGATACTGGAGATGAGGGATTAATTACAGCCTATAAAGAAGCAGACAAACACGCCTGGAAAAAAGAAGAATTGATCGCCTATGATAATGCAAGTATGCGTGAACAAGATATTAAAGGCGAAATGGAGTTTGCGCATGAAAAAGGACGCGAAGAAAAAGAAAAAGAAGCGGTTCTCGGATTGTCTGAGAATGGCGTACCCTTTTCAATTATTGCAAAATCATTAAAAATTACCGAGGAGCGGGTAGAAGCAATCATTAAAAAACACCAAAATCCTGAGGATCTTGATGTTGAATAAATAGTTTACATCGGTTTGAAAAGGATTAAAACCAAATAAAAGTCCTGCAAAATCCCCAATCCCTATTTCCCAATAACACTCATTTTGCGTTCCAGCACCTGCCGACCGCCCACTTGCAGGTCGTAGAGGTATAAACCGCCGCTTAAGGTACTGGCATTGATGGTGATTTGACCTTCCAAATCGCTCAAAGACCAGGATTGGATGGTGCGGCCTGCCAGGTCGTACACAGTGATGCGTGCCCCGGTAGTACCTGCTGGAACTGCATAAGCGATTACGGTATTGCCGCCGGTTGGATTCGGCGTGTTTTGATCCAGGCGATACCCTTTCAAGTCGCCCGACTGCTGGCCTGCTTTAAGGTCGTTGATTTGGCTACGGAGTTCGGCTAATTCGTTGCGGAGTTCGGTTACGGTTTTGTCTTGTTCTTTGATGGCCTCGGTGAGTACGGGGATCAGCATGGTATAGTTTACGGCATAATAGCCATCGGAATTGAGCACGGTCGCTTCCGGAATGACTTGTTCCAGTTCTTGTGCGATAAAGCCGTATTGCAGTCCGCCAGCAAAATTGCGTTCCGGGAAAGATTCCTGGTTAAAATGGTATTTTGTGCCTTGTATTTTGCGGACGAGTTCCAAACTGTTCGGGATATTTTCGATGTCTTTTTTGAAGCGACGATCGGAAATTGTCAAAGCGCCCGCGGCACTGATGAGCCCATTTACATCCAGCAGGATTGTTTGTTTGTTGCCCGGTGCACAAGAGCCGGATGTAGGCTGAAGGGTACCGATGCCAACCCGGCCATTGGCCTGGAAGGTCATAACAGGCAGTTTATTGCCGACGTCGAAAGGGTTGTTGCTCTGATTGTTGCGAAAACTAATGAAAAATTTGTCTGCCCTTTCCGCATCTGTGATATCAAGCTGATTGCAATCTACGAAAGCACCTAACGGAAAATCCAGATCCTGCCAGCTAAGTTCGGCGTATTCTTTGTTGCCAGTAATGCTGTTAGACGAAGCAATCGCATCGGTCGTTCCGAGCGGGTTATTGACTACTTGCAGGTTTACAGCCCCGCCTGTTAGGGGAATTTGAGTGGCGGCATCGGCAAAATCGGGAAACTGCGCCCGGAAGCCTTCTACGGCAATGTTGTTGAAAACTAAACTGGTATTTTGTTGATTCCCAAGGGCAGAAGCCGTGGTAATACTGCCGCTACCCGCGGTTTGGCGACCGATAATAGCAATATCGCGGAACAGGCTGCTGCTAGTTGTTTCCTTACTGTCCACCCAAACTGTTGCCAAAGGCTCTACATTGACCCCTATGGCACCGTTGGGGTTTACGATGAATAAATCCTTTGCAGTAAGGGAAGTGCCCGAAAAGCCCTTGATTTTGAAGCGGTTGGTGTTGGTAGAAGCCGTACCGCCAAACCCAGCGATTAAATTGGTTTGCGTACCTTCATCCAACAGGTTGAATACCCCCGTACTGGTATTTTTGGTGATGGCAAGGCCGTATGCGGTACCGACACCTGCCAAGCCGAGGCCCAGCCATTGATCTGTGGAGCCAAAGCCGCCAATTACCCCGGAGGTATAATGGGCGATAATGCCACCTTTTACTGCAAAACTAGTAGAAGATGAACCTAATGCTGCTTGCAGATTTGTACTGAATGGACTGGAAAAGCCAATTCCAACCTGTCCAGGACGAAAAATAGGAAATGTAGTAGTTGTAGCAGGATTAACATTCGCAATATCAATAAACTGCGAAAAAACCTGATTTGAAAACAGGCAAAAAATGGCAATTAAACCGAAAATAAATTGTCGCATGGTTGTAATAGTTTGTACGATGGTGAAAATGAATGTGTAGCGCTGAACACAATACAAAGTTGCAGCAACTGTAAAAAACAACATCGTACAAACCAATACAAACGTTTACAAATCAGGATCAAAAGACACAAATAGCAACAAATAAATACAAATCCAAACAGTCGGCTTAAGCCTCTAATTACAACTGCACCAGGCATCCAATACACTCGTTGCCTGCACCGTCACATTCCCAAGGGGTGTGTTGGGTGGAACACAAATGGTCAATTCCCCTGTATTATTGGTATATACCTGGTTAAACGTACCAATTACAGTGCCGCCGGACAGAATATTCCCTGTTATCGTAATTGGGGTAGTGCCCGTCAAGTTCACCTGTAATATCAAACAATTTCCCGGACATACATTTGGGTTACCGACCGAAAAAGATACGGTTGGACTTGGTCGCCAAATCACTTGCGCCGCATTTGAAATGTCCAGACAAGGATCGGTCAAATCCACCGAGCCATTCAGGTTGTCGCCGGCGAGGGTAGCCAAATAATACACAATACCCGTTTGCATAGTGGCCGGATTAAAATTAAGGGTGGTGCTGCTGCTTTGTACTATAATACTGCCTAAGGTGTCACTTGGATCAGAGAATAAGATATAACGCAAGATATCATTGCCGTCTAAAGTAGCATCGTTATTAAAGGGTACCGTTACGCTACCGGGGACACAAACGTTGTAGTTGACCGTATTCAACGACCCTGCATCCGTAAGACAAAGACAAGGTTCTTCTGGTACACTCGGCGGGAGATCGCTGAGTCCAAATAAATTGATAGATAATGTACAAATATTATTGTAAGCATTGGTAAGTGTATTATATTGACTTAGAATATTATTGGTACCGATAGATGTTGTGTAACCATTATTTGTTGTACCACCATTAGTATTCATCGGAGGCATGGGAACTACAATAATTGACAACTCTGGATTTGTTAAATTTACTTCAATGATCCTAAATAGATAAGGCGGATTTATATCAACGGCAATTCCATAAAGGACACCTCCTTCATAATAAAGCTCCTCCACGGATAGCCCAGCTGGCCAACTACCAATAATGGTTACTAGGTTGCTTGAAGGATCAAATACACTAAAAGTAAGATTTGAAGTAAGATATACCAAACCATTTGGGGCCAAAACACTGCCTGTAGCAAAGGTATTATCAGACCAAACAGGTGTTTGGTTTGGCGGATCATATAACCTTAATCCACTCCCAGTTTGTGCCAGGATATTGCCGTCTGGTAGTACAACGAAATCAAGTAATCCATTCATGTATCCGGTAGCCTGGAAAATCGGGCAAATTGTACAGCTCATTACATCTATTTTGTAAAATAAACCGTAATCATCTACCCCGTATAAAATGGGCCCGCTAATCATTTTTTTTGCATGAGGCGGTAGGGGGTGTATGCCAGATAGCACCGTACATGCGGCTAATATGCATAATATTTTTGTCATGGCAGTTTATTAAATGGTGCGGGAAATTATTTTAAGGTGGGTACTTTGCGCATTTTGAAAGGCCAATTCAAAACGAGGTAAATTTCAACTACGTCTTCTATTGGCAAAATACTTTGTCGAGAAAGTACTAATTTGTGTTCTTTTATCCTGCGACCAAGCGTCCAGACAGGAATATCGTATTCTGACGCGATTTCTTTACGCGATTTCATGGAAATTATACACCGTCGCAATAGATTTTGTTTAACGCTTCTTATCAAATTAAACTTATTGCTATAGCGTATAAATGCGCAAACTCCTCCGGAATTTCAACATTCCGGCCATGCACATGGTAAATAATTAGTTTTGACATAAAAGTGGAAGTTTATTTTCATTAAGGTTGATTTATACGCCGCCGCAATAGATTTTAAAATTATATTGAACAATCAAATCGAGCAAAACTAATTGCTCTGGCATATTTATACGCCGCCGCAATAGATTGGTACAAATTATCTTGAACAATCCAATATTGCTATGGCGTATACCACGCCGCCGCAATAGATTTTTTGAAAATTACATTGAACTATCCAATATTGCTATGGCGTATCCTACGCGCGTTCGCGTAGTAACAGATCGTATTAAAACAAATAAAATAAACCCTGTGCGCATGCACAAGCCTAGCTAAACTTAGTGAGAAAAGGACGGAATTAGGTCAACAAAAAATGGTGGCGAGCAAGCGCGCCCAGTAACGGAGTAAGTAGGAGAAACGCATGATGGGGCAATGGCAATGTGGTTTAGTGTGGCGGGAGGTACCTTACTTTTCATTGCGCTGAACAAAATTAATACAACTTAATTTAAATTGCAAGTAACACTTTCGATCTTTACTAAAATAATAGGGGGGGGATTGATAATCAATAACTTATGAAATTAATTTACATAAAATTAATATCGGTGATGATCATGGGTTAAAAACCTAAAAGATTAAGATGGTAGCGATTGCACCGAAAAAAGGATTTTTGCCGGATATCGTGGTAATACATGCGTCATCCCGAATTTTGGTGAAAACCAAAATTCGGGATGACGCATGTATTACCGTCAACAAATTCATTCCTAAGCTACTATCGTTGCACCACCATTTTTTTCATCACGCTATTTTCCCCATTTTGCAAACGCACCATATAAATGCCACTCGGCATGGTACCCACCTGAATACTCAAGCCGCTTGTCGTAACCGGTGTAGAAAAATAAACCCTTCCATGGATGTCAATAAGATCCAGCAAGCCATCAAAGGGCAGTTCGCGCAACGTGATTTCCTCGCGGGTCGGGTTGGGCGCTAATTGAAAGTCTAAAACCGCTTCAGGCGTATTGCTGGAGGTGGTCACTTGCTGGAATCCGGCAAAGAACAGCAGCGTTTGAATAATGGCTGGGGTAACGCAACCGCCATGGTCCTGGGTAGAATCTACATCAATCACCTGAAAGTCTACTGCGCCCAATGCGCTCATCGTATCGCGGGCCACAATGCTGTTGCGGTAAGGCACCTGGTCGTCGGCTTTGCAATAAAACACGCGGGTTGGGGCCTCAGGTGCCCATTGGTACACATCATTGTCGCGCAAGGCTAGGTTAAACGGATGGTTCGGGTTGTTGATTACTTCATTTACAATGCTTTCTTGCAACATTTTACGCGGAATGGATGCGCCAAATTCGGAAGTAAGTTGGGCGATCAACTGGCTATTGAGCGTACCCAGGCTTTTGGTGCCATTGTAAAAAGGTTCAATGAGGGTAGCGTAATTGGGTTTAAAAACATCCTCTAGGTTTACAAACAGGTTTTTATACACCGTTTGATAGGAAAGGATGGTGTTTGGCAGGTAATTCGGGTTGAAATAAGGTGTTTCCGACAAAATCAGGTCGCGCATCACGCCCGAAATACTGTACGGGCCCGACATCGGCGCCGCAGCTGTGGTCGTAAATTCCTGGGTCGGGTCTTGCTCAATGGTTTTATGCAGGGCCATTGCAGCATGTCCGCCCTGCGAATATCCGGTGATAAATAATTGGTCATTTACCTGAACGGTACCCAATTGGGCGACAAATTGTTCGGCAGCGCGCAACATATCAAGTGCCGCACTTGCCTCCGAGGCAGCATGTACATAAGGGTGAAAACCGCGGGAAGTGCCCAGTCCCAAATAATCGGGCAGCAGGGAAAAGTAACCCATACCGGCAAACAGACCGCCTATCGTGCCTTCGCCATTACTTGCGTTGAAAGAAGGTACATCTAATTTCGACGAAGAAGTTCCATGCTGGTAAACCAGCCGCGGGAACACCTTAGTTGCATCATTGGGCACACCAACCAGGCCGGAAGCCGTATCCAATACCCCGTTAATATCGGGCGTGGTATAGGTAATGCGGTACAATTTTGCACCATATTGTATAAATGGCACCCCAAACTGCGTGTTCAGTTGCGCCTTGGTTTTGGTCAACAGGAGGGTACTGGAAATGAGGTTTTGTGCAGTGAGCGCTTGGGCGACAAAGAACAGGAATGCAAAAAGAAAAATTCTCATCGTAGCAACGGTGTTAAAAGTGAACATATCAGGATAGCATGCGTAAAAGCCAGTTTTTATCGGTCAAGAGTGGTTGTTGTTCCACTTTAAGGCATAACGCCGGGTACTGCTCGGGCGTTGCGCGCAACATTTGAGCGACAATAGTAATAAAATTCAAATAAGTTCGGCGCAATTCCTCTGAAATTACTTTGTTGCGGTTCAAGAAGGTCTTAAAGGCATGCAACAAACTTTCTAATGCGTCACTGGCGTCGGTTTCGTAGTATATTTTCACTAAAAGCACTTTGGCGCCTAAATTATAATGAATATCGGAAAAATCTACTTTGTTTAAAAAGGTCATGGCGGCATCATACCGGCTGGTGTAATAATACAGTTCGGCGAGGTTGTAGTGGTAGGAATCGTCGCGGTAGGCGTCTTCGAGCAGCCGGGTATTTTGGAGGATAAATTGCTCGGTCCATTCGAATCGTTTGAGGCGCAGGGCTGCTTTGATGATGTTTTTGTAATGCCAAGGGGAAAGTTTGCCGTTGTGCAGCAAAATACCGGAATCGACCCCTTTGATGTACAGATGCAGGGCTTCTTCCACAAAGTCTTCGCGCAGTTTCAGGATCTGGAAATTGCAATAATTGATGGCATATTGGTAAAGTTCGGCCAATTCTTGTTTTGAAAAGCGGTTTTCCTGGGTATTCAACAGATTTTTAAGTGCTTCAAAACTGGCATGTGCCTGATCGTCGCGCAGCAACTTAAAAATGTAAAAATAGGCGTGGATGATGGGCGCGCTTTCGGGCAAGGGGTGTTGTTGCAAAAATCGGTACACCTCATCCACCAATTGCAGGTTATAGGGCGTTGCGATGATGACCTGGCTGGTGAGCATATAGCAGGTGCAGCGCAGTTTTTCGGCCAGGTAAAAATAGTCGAGGTGGTCGGCGGCTTCCTGAACAGATTCGTTAAAAACCCGGGCGGCCGATTGGGAGCGGCGGTTTGCTTCTGTATTTTTCAAAAAATATTGCGCGTAATGGTATTGGGCATTTCGAAGCGGTAAATCGGTTTGTTGTCGGGCCGTTTTTTCATATAAATAGTGGTAATGTTTGTCCAAGCCGCGCTCCAACAAGCCTTTGAGGGTGTAATGTGCAGCGACAAAAGCATGTTGCTCATATTGTTGTTGTCCAATAAACTGCTCGGCCAATTTGAGCAGGAACGACATGGTATGGTTGAGTAAAGCATCCTGATAGGGTTGTTCGGGGAAAATTTGACGGAAAATTACCGAGCGTTCTACCGATTCAAAGGCGGGTGCTTGTTCCCGCAAAAGCACACACAGCGCAGTCACCGCCTGGTTTCTATTGAAATAAGGTGAAGCCACAAAATCCTGAAAATTGCTCCATTCCCGGCCGGAGAAACTGCCCAAGAGTTCGATCAGTTTGCTTTTTTTCATAACAATTCATTTTTACCCATGCTATTTACGGACAAATATAAGGCCCCAAGCGTAGAATTATACGGGTTTAAAATTGATAGTTTCTGATTTTTTTAAAATTTAATATTTAGTAAAGTATTGATTGTTAGTTACTTATTGCTATTTATTTGTTTTTTAAGTTGATATTTTTTTGATAAATCTATTATTTTGTGTTTGTGTACTGCCCAACCGTGCCGCACTTTTGTATCGTAAGGCAAACAAATGCTCGATACCATGTTTAAAAAAATACGAATTCTTCCAGCGTTAGTTATCGGAATATTGCTTTGTGCAACGGTTCAACCGCTGCGTGCCCAACAATTGATTGTGTATCCAGGGGATGTGACCAACAATGGCGTGGTGAACAACGTCGATTTTTTATACCTGGGCTTGGGGTATAATTTTATCGGACCACCACGCGATCCAGGGAATGGCAACCCGCAGAGTTTTACCCCGCAATTGGCCAATCCCTGGCCGTTGATATTGCCCAATGGGACCAATATGGCGCATGCCGATTGCAACGGAGACGGCATTGTCAATTATTTTTATGATGCATTTCCGGTATATGTCAACTATGGCGAGCGGCGCACCGACATTCCGGTGGTGGAAGATGTTTTTACACGCGGAACCGAAGGGATTGATCCATCCTTGCGCTTCAATGCTTCGGCGGTACCGACCAATTTGAATCCTGGATCGGCTTTTAGCATGCCCCTCGAATTTGGTACGGCTGCCTTGCCCGTGGAGGATTTATATGGACTTTCTTTTTCGGTGTTGTTCGATTCGAGCTTTGTCAATACCGCCACAGCCAGTTTTGATTTTTCGCCGATTTCGTGGGCCAATCCCGACAATGACCGGGTGTACATGTACCGAAGCATCGACGAGCATCGCATAGATGTAGCGTGGACGCGCACCGATCACAACCAGCGTTCGGGGCACGGCGTTATTGGTTCGGCAGATTTTATCATCATCATCGATATTATTGGGTATCATGAGTTTAGCATCATCATTGATTCGGTTAAAATGCTGGATAAATTCGGCAATGAAACATTAGTTGCTGGCGATACGGTGTTGATAAATGTGAGTCCTGCCGCACTTTCCTCCGAGCAGGAACCGCAAGCCCAGCTGCGCATGCAAGTACAACCCAATCCGGCCAAAGATCGCTTATGGATATCCCAGGAATCGCCCATCGAAACCCTGATTTTGTGGGATGCATTGGGCCAGCCCGTACAACGTTGGCACCCAAACACAAATCAGACCGAAGTTTTACTGCCCCAATTACCGGCTGGATTATACTTGCTGGAAAGTCGCTCCAAACAAGGTCGTTCTTATCAGAAAATACAAATACAACCCTGAAGGCTATAAAAACAAAAACACCCGGGTACATTCATTCCAACATTCAACCTTTAAATTGAGCACAAAAACATGAAAAAACTGATTTTCAATTTGCTTTTTCTGCTGCTTGCTTGTGCCATTCAAGCGCAGATTACAATTACGGGTACCGTTACCCAACTATCTGATGGCGCCGTAGTGCCCGACTGGTACGTAGACGCAATTGCGGTCGACTCCAACCTGGTAGGATATGGAGAAGCCTTTACCGATCAAAACGGTAACTACTCCATTACCTTGCCCGGCACCCCCGGCCCTGGCTGGGTGATTAAAGTGTCAACGAATAAAGCGTGCAACGATCCGAACAACGACTATGAGTCAAAAACAGTCGTTCCGGTAAACGGAGTAGCAACAGCAGATTTTCAAATTTGCAACTTTGCAGCACCAGAATGCTTTACCTTCTTTTCCTACTATCAATATGCGGGCCTTAACTTTAATTTTAACAGCTATTACGTAGGAGTGGATAGTATCATCCCGCTAAGTTATGCCTGGGATTTTGGCGATGGCACCACCAGTACAGAGGCGAATCCACAGCATGTATATCCTTCAGAAGGGGTTTATCCGGTTACCTTGACAATTGTTGGGGAAAACGGGTGCATTTCAACCGTTACACAACCTGTTTTTGTAAAACAACTGCCTTTCTGCTGGACGTACATTGATGTAGAATTGGGCAATGACGACCTCGAATTCGTGTTTTCCAGCACGTATTATGCTGCTGATAGCACGGCAACTCCGGTAAGTTATTTATGGACTTTTAGCGATGGTACGACCAGTACGGAAGCGACTCCGGCCCATACTTTTCCAGCGGAGGGCTATTACATTATCACCCTAGAAATTACGGGCTCTAATGGTTGTGTAGCAACGACCGATTTAGGTTTCTCTACGGCTTTTGTGCCAGAACCGGATTGTTTCTCCTACATCAAATTCGCGCAGGACGACTCAACCACGTTTAATTTCTATGCTTTTAACTACAACTTATTGAATCCCAACGGCGATTCAACCAGTATTTTGAGTTATGCCTGGGATTTTGGCGACAGTACCACCAGCAATGTGGCCAATCCGGTGCACACGTACGCCCAGGAAGGTATTTACAACGTGACCCTGACCGTAGTTACTCAAGACAGTTGCATTTCGCATGCTTGTGAGGTGGTTTTTGCCTACAATTCGCCAGTAGATACATTTTATTATGGTTGTCAGGCCATGTTTGGGGTAAATCAATACTGGGGTTGGGATGATTCCTTGGGCATTAATGACCCGAATGGGGGCAATTTTGATCCACTTACCTTGAGTTTCTTTGATTATTCCTTTGGTGGCGTGATTGAGTGGACCTGGGATTTTGGCGACAGCACCACCAGCAATGTGCAAAATCCAACGCACACGTATGCAGCAGAAGGCGATTATTTAGTGACTTTGACCATCAAAACGGTGGATGGTTGCGAAAGCACAACGGCTTATCATGTGTACGTAGGCAACAGCGCGCCTTGGGAACCGGAATGGGATTGTCAGGCCTTGTTTATTCCGCTTCCAGACAGCATCGGCAGCAACGGATTCCAGTTTTTTGATCTTTCGTATGCGCCAAATGCAATAACAAACTGGGCCTGGGACTTTGGTGACGGTGGTTTCAGTTACGAACAGAATCCTTTCCACACCTACAACGAGGCGGGCACCTATATTGTAACCCTCAAAATTGCCAGCGATTCTTGCAGCAGTGTCTTGTCTTACACCATTGATACGGAGAGTCCATGGAATTTTAATGCACAGCCCGCTACCCTTGGTTTGTCGGCCGCTGTCACCAGCACCAAAACACCGCTTGCATTGTCGGGTTTAAAAGTATTCCCGAATCCTGCCACAGATTTGTTGCGCATTGGATTCAGCACCGAACAAGCGGGTGATTACGAATTGCGCATCACCAATATTGCAGGTCAGTTGTTGAACCGTCAGGAATATCAGGTAGTAAATGGCACCAACCTGCTTACGACCGATGTAAGTAAATTGGTTCCAGGCTTGTATTTCGCAACCTTGCGCACCGATGATCAAGTTCAGACGGTTCGTTTTGTGAAAGAATAGTCTTTTCACATTGGAAATTTTAAAAAGCATTTTTTATAATATATTCTGACGCAATCGTTTTTTGTACAATTAATACAATTCGTTCAAATACAATTGCTCTGACATATTAATCATCCTTTCAGGGGCCGGCATTTCTTTCAGCGGAGAAATGACCGGCCCTCGTTTTTTATAGTAAGTTTGCGCAGTTTCCATACAAACACTACCCGATATTAATTGATGACACAATCTGAAAACCGGTATTTATACCAACTTTTTGCGCTTTGTTTTTTGAGCATGACCTTTGCCGCGATGAATTCGGTGCTTGCGGCGGCCTATTTACCTGATATGGTACACGACCTGGCTGGATTAGCAGCAGACGAAACCCTGAAAGGCGAAGTGGGGGCTTTTATCAGTTTTTTCATGCTAATTGGTGGCAGTATTGGCGGCATTTCAATGGGCTATTTGTCGGATCGCATTGGTCGGCGGACGGTTTTATCCATATCCTTATTGTGTTTCAGTGCAGGTTCGGCATTAGGCGCTCTATCGGGCTCCTGGGAAATGCTGGCGTTTTCGCGCCTCATCGTAGGCATGGGAGTGGGTGCCACGCTGGTCATTACGGCCGTGAT
>CAIVGO010000497.1 GCA_903905445.1 uncultured Bacteroidota bacterium | reverse complement strand
GGTAGCCCGTTAAAGAGCAAATTACCGGTAAAATCGCGTTTTACGACCGATAAAATTTGCATGAGCGTGCTTTTTCCGGATGCATTGTATCCTGCCACTGCCAGCCGTTCCCTGGCCTTTATCTTCAAATTGATGTTTTTAAGAATCGGCGCTGCGCCATCCTCGTATTGATACGACAAATCGCGAAGTTCTACCTCCAATGCCGCCTCGCTGCAATAATCTTCTACCCGGATGCCATCCTCGCGCTCCAGCGGCAAATCGCCCACTTGACCCAGTTTTTCAGCGGCCGTGAGCAAATCATACCCCGTTTCATGCAATAAAACCAGTTTTTCTACCGAATCTACCACAAAAAGGATCAAAATTTCGGAGGCTACGAATTGACCAATGTTTAGTTCATTGCTCATCACCAGCAAACTGCCAAGCACCAAAAAGCCGCTCATTACCAGCACTTTAAACACAATACCACTGGCAAATTGGATCAACAATATACGCCAGTGTTTGGATCGTGCATCCAGGTACAGCATCGTGAGTTCGTCGGCGCGTTTGAGCGGCAACAAGGATTCACCCGCCAGTTTAAACGTGGCGGAAACCCGACCCACTTCTTCCAGCCAGTACGCCAATTTGTACTTGTATTTCGACTCTTTCAAACTCGTTTGAATACCCTTGGGAACGGTCCAATAAAACAATACCACCAGGGTAAAAATGAGCAAAAGCGAAAACGTGACAAAGGTAGAGTGGTAAAACGATAAGAGCATGAGGCTCAAGATGATCTGCAACATCGCAGTGCTGCCATCAATCAATAATTTGGGCAGCCCTTTCTGAAGGGTCAGGGTGTCAAAAAAACGGTTGACCAATTCCGGCAGGTATTCATGCCGCAAAAGTTCGAGGTTCAGGCGCGGAATCCGCACGGCAAATTCGATCGCAGAATCGGTAAAAATGCGCCGCTGCATGTATTCCATCACCGAAAGTTGCATCAAACGCAACAATCCGACCATCAAAGCGCCTACAATGATAAAAAGCACCAAAACACCCCAGGAGGCTGAAATACTGCCCCCTGCAATGAGTCCAATAATTGCCTGTACACCCAGGGGCAAGGATAAATTGATCAGCCCCGCTACCAATGCGTACAATAAAATATAACGGATTTCTCTCCGATATCCACCCAGCAGCCGCGACAGTCGTTGTATCGGCGTGAGTGTTCCCTGTATGATTGCTGCCATTCTTTGTTTGTTTGATTGTAGAAACAGTGTTGTTTAGACAAGGTTCAAAAGCATTACTATTAAATTTTGAATTCCGACATACTTTTTGAGATCGACTGTATCTTTGCAAAAAAAATCAAAAACTTTGAAAATTCAAAAACGTATCGATTTGTTGGTCCAGTTAGGACAGTATATACAAGATGGCGGTGATGCTGAACTGGACACGGTGATTCGGAAAAGTACTGCTCAAAACCCTTGGTTTACGGAAGAAAACGTGCAGTTTGCCTTAAAATCCATTTGTTCCTCCATGTTGCAGGAGGCGGATCTAAACGCCTGGATTGCACAATATACGTTGCCGGAATCCGATTTTCCGGAAAAAAGCATTGGGCTGGTCATGGCGGGCAATTTACCCTTGGTTGGGTTTCACGATTGGCTTTGTGTTTTTGTTGCGGGCATGCGCGCACAAGTGAAACTTTCAGAAAAAGATCAGCATTTGTTGCCGTTTTTAGTGAAAAAAATGGCCGAATGGGACTTTGAATCCTGGGCGTACACCGAATTTTTGAAACCAGATGAACGTTTGCATGGCTTTGATGCCGTAATTGCAACGGGCAGCAACAACACTGCTCGGTATTTTGAACAGTATTTTGGCAAATACCCGCATATTATCCGGCACAACCGCAACGGCATTGCCATCCTGGATGGACAGGAAACCGCCGAAGACTTACATGCCCTGGGTATTGACATTTTTGCCTATTTTGGATTGGGTTGTCGGAATGTGAGCAAATTATATGTTCCGGAAAATTATAATTTTGAGCCCTTGCTGGAAGCCTTGCATGCGTACAATGCATTGGCCTTGCACAACAAGTACATCAATAACTTTGAT
>CAIVGO010000496.1 GCA_903905445.1 uncultured Bacteroidota bacterium | reverse complement strand
TGGAACTGGGTTTGGTAGATTTCATTTAATTGTAGAGATTTGGCCTTCTTTTTCGTTCAATCAGATTTACGCATTTATGGCCAAACTCAACCGCCGCGCTTTTATCCAATCGGCTGCTCTTACTACTGCCGCGCTGGCAACACCCTCCATTTTACAGGCCGCCACCGAATCGGAGTCCATGCAGGCACCTGTTTTGAAAGATAAACTGCGCCTGGGATTCATCGGTGTGGGTTTGCGCGGACAAGATCATGTGATGGAAGCCCTTTTACGTCCGGATTGTGAGGTGGTGGCTATTGCGGATCCGAATGCACAAATGATCGGTGATTGCCTCAAAACCATCGAAAGTAAAGGCAAAAACAAGCCAAAAGTGTTTGGCAACGGCAATTTCGATTATTTAAAACTACTGGAAGATAAAAACATAGACGCGGTGGTGATTGCTTCGCCCTGGGAATGGCATACCCAACAAGCGGTGGCAGCCATGAAAGCCGGGAAATACGTGGCGCTGGAGGTTTCGGGTGGTTTTTCACTCGATGAATGTTGGCAATTGGTAAACGTTCAGGAAGAAACCGGCACCCATCTGATGTTTTTGGAAAATGTGTGTTACCGCCGCGATGTGATGGCCATTTTACAGATCGTGCGCGAAGGCTTGATGGGGGAGATGATCCATTTGGAAGGCGGTTATGAGCATGATTTGCGGGGTGTAAAATTCAACGATGGCGTTACGCCCTACGATTCGGGGGTAGAATTTGGTGAAAAAGGCTTTTCGGAGGCCAAATGGCGCACCAAACACTCGGTTGCGCGCAACGGCGAATTGTATCCGACGCATGGCATTGGTCCGGTAGCCATGTACGCCAACATCAACCGGGGCAACCGTTTTACCCATTTGACTTCCATGTCGTCCAAAAGTCGGGGCTTGCACGATTATATTATGGAGCACCCAAAAGGCGGCCCCAACCATCCGAATGCCAAGGTGCAGTTCAACCTTGGGGATGTGGTGACTACGCAAATCAAATGTGCCAATGGCGAAACGGTGTTGCTCACCCATGATACCAGTTTGCCCCGCCCCTACTCACTCGGGTTTCGGGTGCAGGGCTCCAAAGGCATCTGGATGGATGTGAACCGCAGCATTCATATAGAGGGAAAAACCAAGCGACATGCCTGGGAGCCAGCACAGACCTGGCTCGACCAATACGACCATCCACTGTGGAAGCGCTATGGCAAGGAAGCCGAGGGCGCTGGACATGGCGGGATGGATTATTTTGTTTTTCAGCATTTTGTGGAGAGCGCCAAACGCAACCAGGCACCCGAAATTGATGTTTATGATGCGGCCACTTGGCTGGCGATTACCCCGCTTTCGGAAGCTTCGATTGCCACGGGAAGCATGCCGCAAAGTTTTCCAGACTTCACGCGCGGGCGCTGGACAGAACGAAAACCAAATTTTGCATTCAATAACGAATTTTGATCATGGAAAAAAAGTATAGCAACAAAGACATCACGGTCGTTTGGAAGCCCAACGCCTGCATTCACTCGGCCCTTTGCTGGCATGGATTGCTGGAAGTATTTGATCCACGCAAAAAGCCCTGGATCAATTTAGAAGCTGCTGATACAGAACGTATTATCGCTCAAATTGAGAAATGCCCTTCGGGTGCTTTGTCCTGGGTAAAAAATGAAGCGGGCGAACCTTCAGTGGAGCAAGTAGAAGTAGAAACCATTGTGGAAACCATCCCGAATGGTCCGCTGATGGTATACGGCAATATTGCGGTAAAAGACGCGGCGGGCAATGAAACGCACAAAAACAAGGTGACCGCATTTTGTCGTTGTGGTGCTTCAGGGAATAAGCCTTATTGCGATGGAACGCATCAGAAGATTGGGTTTGAGGGGTAAAACACCAATCATTCCCTTACAATTTTAACAACTGCGTCATATACCGATTGAGACACTCGGAAATTTGCGATCGTGATTAGATCGTCCATAATTGTACGTACATTTTCAACAAAACCCATTTGTTTTGCCCGAATGAGTACGCCCAATAACCCGGTGTATTCCAGGCCTAAACGGTCTGCAACCGCCCTCGCTGCATAATCATCCAGCAAAATAAGGTCGGCGTCCATTTCAAGTGCCAGGATAATTGCTTCTGATTCGCCTGGATCAATTTCGTCCTCCAAGGCTTGAACTTTTTGAAAATCTTTACATGCTAATACGTCGACCCAATTCGCCGTACTTATTTCAAGGGCTCCAGGAAGGCCTGTGCCTTGAGAAACAATTTCCTCGAAGACTTTTTGAGGAATAATAACTCGGTTAAACACGGCTGGCAATAAGTGCAAGCGTCCAATCATTGCAAGGTTTATGATCGGTGAGGTATCACTTACAACAATCTTCATTTAGAAAAAAAATTATCCAACGCTTTCAGATCATGTTGGAGATCTTCAGTGGTAAAAAGAATATCTATTCCTTGTTCTGATAGCACAGATTGGAACTCCAGGCGTGTGATCCCGCACCATCGGGCTGCCTGCGCAAGGGACATTTTTTTCTTTTTGTAAAGTAAAACAGCCAAATCGATCTTCAATTCTCCAATGGAATAACCCGATTGCGATTGAAGCATTGATTCCGGTATTTCAACAGTGATCATAGTAAAATTTTTTACAAAAATACGATGATTTGGGGTTAAATGCAATTAAAAACCGCCAGATTAGCAACACCGCAGTAAATTTGCACAAATGAATGCTGATAACTTATTAAATTTTGTAACCAGTGGCGAAAATAGCCAGTAAACAAAAAGTAACCAGTAAAGAAAGACTTTCCCGGCTTTTGCAAAGCAGCGGTAACCTATACGCCGAACAAATGCTGTTGCAATCATCCACTATAAATGATCTGGAATGGGGGGCATTCGGCGAGTTTTACGAAAAAAAATATAAAGAGGAATTCGACCGTGAAACATTTTACTCCAAAGTAGAAAACCTTTCGCTTGGGAAGGACGGCAAAATCAACGTAGCGGGCAACCTGCTTTTTGGGAAAAAACCGCAACGGCTTTGCCCTGATTTTTATATCACCGCGATATGGTTTCATGGAAATGAATTGGCGGGCGCAAGGTACAATTCCAGTGAAAACATTGGCGGTGACTTGGCCCGAATGTTCAAGGACGCGCAAAGGTTTGTAATCAGCTGTTTGCGTAAATTGCAAAATGGGAAAGATTTTAACAGCCTCGGCGATCTTGAAGTACCTGAAATCGTGATTAATGAACTGTTAATCAATGCGTTGATACACCGCGACTATTTCATACAAGACTCCATTAAATTGTTTGTGTTTGACAACCGGATTGAGATAAAAAGTCCGGGACGCCTGCCCAATAGCCTGACTACGGAACAAATTAAAACCGGGGTAAGTCGCAGAAGAAACCATATTCTGGCATCCTATGCCTTGGATGTATTGCCTTATCGCGGCGCCGGGAGTGGGGTATTGCGTGCCTTACAAGCCTGGCCGCAGATAGAATTTCAAAATCTACCGGAGGTGGAGCAGTTTAATGTGGTGATTTGGCGGCCACGGCATGATGTGTAGTAGGTTGAATAATAATCGTCAGAACACAAACATATACGGGTAAAACACCGGGTTTGGATTTTTTACAAAGCAAAGTTTTTCAATTCTTCTTTTAGGAAAGTGCTTAAGCCACTAACCCGAACGCCCTGGCTCCGATCCCAGGCCTCGCCTTCCGGCAAAATAATATATTGAAAATCAGGCTTTAAATCGTCTGCGGCAGAATAAAAACCTTTAGAGGGGACGGGGTTTACGCTGTATTTAATTTCAATCAAGGCCAATTTCCCTTGCGGGGTTTTGATCACCAAATCCACTTCTGCGCCTGTTTGCGTGCGAAAAAAGGTAAATTCATACGATTTCCCCAAGGCTCGAATAATTTCCTCGATAACATAACCTTCCCACGATGTGCCTAACCACGCACTGCCCTGCAATTGATCCAGGGTTGACACGCCTAATAAGCAGTGCAACAGGCCGCTGTCACGCAAGTAAATTTTGGGTGAACGAACGAGTCTTTTACTCAAATTGGCATGAAAAGGCTGCAAACGCCGCAACAAGAAACTGCCTTCTAAAATATCGAGGTACTTTTTTACGGTGTTGGTGCTGATGCCGAGTGACCTGGATAATACTTCTACATTCAACAGGGTTCCATGCAGGGAAGCGAGCATTTTCAACAATCGATCCATGGCAGGGATGGTGATGTCGAACCCCATTCGACGTAAATCGCGCTGCAGAAATGTTTCGATAAAATTTCCCAGCCATAATTCCGTCATGCGATCATTGGGCGCAAACAAGGCATCTGGAAACCCGCCCCTGAACCAATGTTCAGGTTGCGATTTTACGTTTATTATTTCTGGCAAGGAAAAAGGAGTAAGTTCAAAATATGCAATTCTGCCCGCCAATGTTTCGGTGCTGCCGCGTATGATATCTGGCGAAGCAGAGCCCGTCAATATAAACCGAGCAGGTTTTCGATCCTGATCTACCAGCCAGCGCAGTAAAGGCAAAAGTTTGGGCAGGTTTTGCACTTCATCTATAATGACGCATTTATCTAAGTGCTGCTGAAGATACAACTCGGGTTCCGACAGTTTTTGCAAATCCGTGTCCCTTTCCAAATCAAGAAACAAGGTAGGCTTCGCAATTTGCTGCTGAATAAGCTTGGCAAGGGTCGTTTTCCCCACCTGCCTTGGACCGATGATGCCAACCACCGGAAAAAAAGTGAGCGCTTCTTCTATCTGTGGGGTAATACTCCGTGCTATCATCCCACAAAAATAGGAT
>CAIVGO010000495.1 GCA_903905445.1 uncultured Bacteroidota bacterium | reverse complement strand
GGTGTGTTGTGCGCCAGCAAAGAAATGGTGCGCAAATTATTCGAATCCGAATTGATGACCCTGGGCGGTGTTTTAGGTCCGCATGATGCAGCCTTGGTCATACGCGGCTTGCGCACCTTACCCCTGCGGGTGCAGCGCAGTGACGAAAGCGCACAGGCGATTATTGCCAAATTAGAAAAACACCCCAAAGTTGCTAAAATATGGTATCCTTTCCATGAAAGTTTTCCACAATTAGCCCTTGCCCGAAAACAAATGCGGGGCTGCGGTGGTTTATTCTCGGTGACCTTCAAATCGGATTCGTTCGAGCAAATGGAAGCCTTTGTGCACCGTATCCAACGTTTTTTGATGGCCGTATCCTGGGGCGGACATGAATCTTTGATGATGCCAACCATTGGATTTTACAACATTCCTGGCCGCGAAAACCCGCCTATTCCATGGACATTTGTTCGATTTTATATTGGCCTGGAAGATCCTGATTGGCTTTGGGAGGACTTGGAACAAGCGCTGGAAGGCCTTTAAAACCCACTTTTTATTACCGGACGACATCCCTTTGCCAACATGAACCATTTGCACCTGCCTACCTTTTCGGAAACCGGAAACCTGCATGCCGTCATTGAAATACCGGCTGGCACCAACCATAAGTACGAATACAACAAACAATTGCTTCAATTTGAACAGGATCGACGCGACGGTATCCCACGCATGGTGCGGTTTTTGCCTTATCCCGTAAATTATGGCTTTGTGCCATCTACCCGTATGGATAAAGACCGTGCAGGCGATGGCGACCCTTTGGATGTATTACTACTTGCAGAATCAATGCCAACTGGAACCTTGATCGAAGTGTTGCCCATTGGCTTGTTGAAGTTGAAAGATACCGGCGAACTGGACCACAAAGTGTTGGCAGTACCCGTCGATCCGAACCTTCGGATCATTGACGCAACTGATTGGAACAGTTTTCAACTTCATTACAGTGCGATTCGGCACATTTTGGAAACTTTTTTCCTTTATTACGATGGTTTGGGTACCATGACCCTGCTGGGATGGGGGGATGCCGCCGAAGCACAACAGGAAGTGGCCAAGTGGCGTTTTTAATTTAAACCTTTGATACCGTTCATCGCGATGTCTATGTATGATGGCTTACCCTTTTCGTGTCTTAGTTTACAAACGCTGATGACACGCACGCATCAATTGATTTGCAAAACCGAAAATGTCATTTTGAACCTTACAGCCCCGCTTGTGTCTTCCAACACCAACCATAAAAAACCTGCTCAATACCATTACAGCCTATTTAAATCGATTGAATCGGCAGGAAATGACTGGGATTTAGCGGCGCCGGCACATAATATATTCTTGCAACGCCCGTATTTATCTATTTTGGAGCAAAATCCGCCCAGCGGGATGCGCTTTGGGTATTTGGTGTTTTATGCAGATGCACAACCCATTGGCGTTGCCATTTGTCAGATTAAACACTTTAATGCCGCCGATAGTTTGCAGGAATCGGACACCCAAAAGGAAGGGGCCTGTTTGTTAAACCGGGTCGCACGTTGGTTCAGGCGCAATATGGTCGGATTTGTATCGGCGGATGTGTTGATTTGTGGCAATTTATTGCTGACGGGTGAAAACAGTTATTATTTTGATGCTGCCCACATCCACCCAACAGCGGCGTTAGCGCTTTTAGAAAGTGCTGTTCAGGCATCGGTAAAACAATTGGAGGAAAAGCGGGTGAAAATCCCCGTGGTGCTGTTTAAGGATTTGTCGCCCGAACACACCGATGCGACCGAATACCTGCGCGGGAAGGACTATCTGCCTTTTCAGATACAACCCAATATGGTCATGCCGCTTGCTTTCGCGAATTTTGAAACCTACCTCAACGCCATGTCGACCAAGTACCGGACGCGGGCAAAACGGGCATTTAAAAAACTAGAGGGCATTCAATGCTGTGGCATGCGTGTTTCGGAGATAGAAGCAGCGCTGCCGCAAATTCATGCGCTGTATAAATCGGTAGCGAATAATGCAGGTTTTAATATGGTGGACCTCAATCCAGCCTATTTGTTGGCATTAAAACGCGATTTTGGCGCATATTTTAACATTTATGGCCTGTATTTGGAAGAAAAGATGATTGCGTTTTACACCACCATTCAGAACCAGGGTATCATGGAAGCGCATTTTATTGGGTACGACAAAACCTACAACCACGATTACCAGGTGTACCTCAATATGCTGTATAAAATGGTGCAGGCCGGTATTGAGTCCGGCTCCAATGAAATTGTATTCGCCCGTACGGCCCTTGAAATTAAAAGTTCGGTCGGCGCTGTGCCCCAGCAATTAAATTGTTTTGTAAAACATAAAAATTCGATCCTGAACCGATTCACCAACACGGCCATGGATTATTTGAAACCCGAAGAAGTTTGGCAACAGCGTCATCCGTTCAAATAAAAGCCCAGCTTAAAAACAAAGGAGCTTGATTTTATCCGTTTCAATGGTGTTGCTCACATGGCCAGCCCGGTCTTTAATAGAAATGCGGTAAAAGAATTCATCCTGGGTGAAAAAAGCAGGTACGTTTTTGCAGGCGAGTTTCACCCCTTGAGGATTGACGTAAATACAGCAAGTAGTCGGTAAAACAATAGAAATATCGCCTGAAATGCCATTTCCGGTGCCTTGTGGCTCCACATACGGAATTTTATAGGAATATTTCGGGAAAGAATCCCGTGCGTCCTGAATGAAAATACTGGGCTGTGGATCGTTGCCGGGAAATCCCAAATCGCCATCGCCATCGGTGTAAGAAAAAACAACCGTGAGGCTGTCTTCGCCCTGGGTGCCTTGGCGCATTTGATTTTTAGAAATGCTTTTAAACGTGATCACCGGGGTGTTGGGATAATCGGGCGGTTTTACACAGGATTCGGGCAGGATCAATAAAACGACTAACATCGCCAGCACGGCTATACTGCATATTTTGAAGAACGAATTGGATGGCATCATTGGATGGTATGTTTTCTTTGCTCCAAATTTGCAGGTTTTTATGGTTGCAACACAAGGTTCGAACTTTAATTATTTTAAAATGGCCATCTTTTTGCCCAAAACCGTGTTTGTTGCAGTAAAATCACTTTTAAAACAATCGTCTTGACGCAAGATCGCAGCCAATTGTTACAACGGATTCGCCAGCT
>CAIVGO010000494.1 GCA_903905445.1 uncultured Bacteroidota bacterium | reverse complement strand
TATTCGGAAAAAACACTTTACTAACATTTGCTAAATATTCAAAATCAAGGTTACTATCTTCATTATTTATGATTTCAAATTGGTTGGGGAAATCAAAAAGTCTCCGGTCCTGGTTTTTTATCGCACCTCCCCATGATATCTCAATATTCTTAAGAAAACTTTGAGCGTTGGAACTATAAATTGTGCAGCAAAAAAACATAAATACGTGTATTCCTGATTTCATAACGATGATAAATTTAAAGTTTGCTTCATTATTTACATCTACGTGTTTTCGTCAGTCCTTATTTTATTTCTTCGAATTCAATGCCAGTTAATTTACTCAATTCTTCTTTTTCTTTTAGGGTCAGTCCTATCACAAAAGTATCTCCTCCCCTTCCGTAGTAAAATTGATAATCCACCGTAGCTAAAATTTCGTTGTTTACATATTTTAGTATCCCTTCCATATCGGCCCAATCATTGAATACTTTTGGGTAAATAGTATGTTCTTTTTCTTTATTTTTAAAAGTGACTTTCACTTTTTTGCTCGACACCCAATCTTCTTTAATTTCAGTTGGATTAAAATTCCCCTCTGATATTTTTCCTAGTTCTTTAATTACATCTTCATAAGCTCGATTTCCTTCAACAACAAATTCTGTATCATTCCTTTGCCAAACTTTTTCGTTGTCCAATCGCAAAATTTCCAGCTTATTTAGCTGATTCGTTTCAACATTCCAATATCCTGCTGAATTCGCCCAACCGTCTTGTTTTGAAATTGCTCGTCCAATTGCCAATTCTGTAACATATTCGTCTGATTTGTCTGAACATGATTTAAACAGCCCGGCTTTTCTTAATTCACTGATTTCTTTTTTTATTTGTTGAATTGGGAATATCTGTTGTTGGAGGTTATCCATATTATTGTCCATCAAAAAATTTAATCCAACTAGAACAATCAAAATAGGAATTGAGTATCCAATTAACAGTACAAGCAATCTTAAATCTTTATTCACGATTAACAAAATTCCAAGATTTAAGTACCTGAAAATCATCAAAACTACTCCTGCGATTAATCCTACCTTTATTTTGTTCCAAAATCCAAATATAGGTAATAATGAATTTGATTGCCAACCTGGAACTATAGATGAAGTCATCGTATTTACCGTAAATACAAAGATTAAAAAAATCCCAAAAATTAACAAACTTGAATTCCAGATTATTTCCTTTGTCATTTTTTACTTTTTTCTTAATTGAGGAGAACTAGCGTACTACCGCAACCCCATTGCCTATACCCTCAAAACCCACGAATTACTTCTTCCTTATAAATCAACTCTTTAATTCAAAAGCCCTATACTGCACCCTTGCGGTATTCCAAAAACAAACTTACCACTTTCCCTTGATTTCTCCAAAAAACGGCAGCCTTTTTAACAAGCCCACTCCATTGTGCTACAACGCACAAGCCCCAACCGTCCTTAAAGAACCGTTGGGGCCTGCAATGCGCAATTACGCTAATCCTCCTAAAACTCCGCACTACCCGGATACCGCGGAAACGGTATCACATCCCGAATGTTGGTCATGCCTGTCACAAACAGCACCAAACGCTCAAAACCAAGACCAAATCCGGCATGCGGACAAGAGCCAAAACGGCGGGTATCAAGGTACCAATACAGTTCTTCTTCCGGAATATGCATGGCCTGCATTTTTTGCAACAACACTTCATAACGTTCTTCGCGCTGAGAGCCGCCCACAATTTCGCCGATGCCCGGGAACAAAATGTCCATGGCGCGTACCGTGTTGCCATCTTCGTTCAAGCGCATATAAAACGCCTTGATCGCCGCAGGGTAATCGGTCAAAATCACCGGTTTTTTAAAGTGCTTTTCTACGAGGTAGCGTTCGTGTTCGCTCTGCAAATCGGCACCCCAGGCATCAATGGTGTATTGAAACTTGCCTTTTTTATTCGGGTTCGAATTTTTCAGGATATCAATGGCCTCGGTGTAGGTGAGGCGCTGGAACTCATTTTCGACTACAAAACGCAATTTTTCGGTCAAAGCCATTTCTGAACGCTGGTCCTGTGGCTTGGATTTCTCTTCTTCCAGCAGGCGTTCTTCCAGGATTTTGAGGTCTTCCGCGCAATGATCCAGGGCATATTTGATCACATATTGCAACATGGCCTCGGCGAGGTTCATGTTATCGTTCAAATCGGCAAAGGCTACTTCCGGTTCGATCATCCAGAATTCCGCGAGGTGGCGGGTGGTGTTGGAGTTTTCGGCGCGGAAGGTCGGACCAAAGGTGTACACTTCACCCAACGCGGTGGCGGCCAATTCGGCTTCCAACTGACCAGAAACGGTAAGATTGGTGGCTTTTCCGAAAAAATCTTTGCTGGTATCAATCGCGCCGTCTTCGGTGCGCGGCAATTTATCGAGATCGAGGGTGGTCACGCGGAACATTTCGCCCGCGCCTTCTGCATCGCTGCCAGTGATGATCGGGCTGTGCAGGTTGACAAAGCCGCGGTCGTTGAAAAACTTATGAATCGCGTACGAGAGCACGTGGCGAATGCGGAACACGGCTGCAAAGGTGTTCGTGCGGAAGCGCAGGTGCGCGTGCTCACGCAGGAATTCCAAGGTTTGCTTTTTGGGCTGCAACGGAAATTCTTCCGGGTTGCAATCGCCGTAAATCGTGATTTCGGCGGCTTTTAATTCAAATTTCTGGCCTTTTCCTTGCGATTCCACCAAAGTACCATGTACGCCGATGGCTGCACCAAAGGTTATACGCTTGAGCAGGGCCGGGTCGGTGTTTTCATGATCGACCACCACTTGCAGGTTGAAGGCGCTGGAACCGTCGTTTAGGGCAATAAATTGGTTGTTACGGAAGGCTTTTACCCAGCCTTTTACAAGAATATCTTCTCCCAGCGGCTCGGTGCGGAGGATTTCAGTGATTTTAATACGTTGCGCCATCTGACCAGTATTTGTGTTATTTGAATTGGAAGTCGCAAAATTAGGGTAAAATTGGGATTTTGGGGGAGATTTTGGAAAAAGGTTTCAGATTGTAGAGGGGGGGGGGCACGGAGAAGCTTGGAGGTACGGAGTTACGCGGAGAAAATTAAAAACGCCTACCTCAGAACTCGGTGGCCCCCCTTTTCCCTCTTAAAAACCATAATCCGGCACAAAGCAACAAGCTAAGTGCCGGCAGGTATTATCCAGCGGTGGTTTTTAGGGGTGGTTAAAGGAGTAATACGGGCTTGGAATGGCCTGATTATATCTCAAACGCGTAAACGTATTTGATCATAATATTGAAGAAAGTAAATGGCTTGTTGCTCGTGGCAACGTTCTGGTACTCCGTTTTAGGTGTTTTCCCGCTGAAATGGTAGCCAATTCGAATCCGAAATTGTTAATCATAAAGCCAGCACGGGGCGAAATGCACAAATTGGCTTTTTTCTCGCTCGGAATGGTACTGGTGCCGGTGCTGGTGGTAATGGTAATTTCTGGGGTAGAAATAATGCCCACACCCGCCGCAAGCGTAACATAAGGCCGGAATACTTTGTCTAGAAAAAAGTAATCGGCTTTTGCTAAAAACAAGCGATCACCGTAAGTAGAAATACCTACCAAAGACGAATCATTGCCATAAAAGAGTGCGTTTGCACCCAACATGATCCCAATAGACAACTTCGGCTTGATGAAATAGCTGCTCTCTACATTCGCCGACAAGCCAAAGGAGCCGCCCGAACCCAAATCGCCGGTAAGTCGACCAGCACCAAGACCTCCACCTAAAGAAAGTCTGCCAGCTTGCGCGTGTGAGTTTTGTTGGACGCCCAAAAACAGCGCGCAAATCATAAAAACGGGTAATAATTTTGAAAACATAATGAAGGTAATTTAAAGTGACTCTTTCGGTTTGTAGGATTAAAAGAAAGGATATACTGCCTGAAGCATTTGACTAAAATGATGTTGCAAAGGTCTATATAGCCAACGCAAACTATTTGCGTTGTAAAAAAATAATGGCAATTACCAGGAATTTCAGAATTTTACAGACTTTTGTCTCCTCAATAGCATGCTGATTATCATGCACTTAAACTATTTTAATCCCTTTATTCCAGTGCTCCACGCATGTCAAAAAATAAAAACCAACTCGCCCGTTTTCGCCGGATACACGAATTATTAACCCTTCGGAAAGGATCAGTCGTTGCCCCCGATGAGCTATGTCGTGCCTGCGATATCAGTCGGCGGACGCTCGATAATGATATCGCCTATATGCGCGATGCTTTCGAAGCGCCCATCCTTTGGGATAAATCCCGGCGCGGATATTATTACAACCAGCCTTTTGATTTGACAGCCCAGATTGCGTTAAACCTGGAAGACGTGTACCGCCTGCATTTGGCCGTAGAAACGCTTGCCCAATTTGAACACATGGAGGGTTTTAACGGGCTGCGCGAAACCGTAGAAAAAATACGGCGTGGCGTAAATGGCTGGGTGCGCAGTTCTGCGGCATCCAGTGCAATCTACTTTGAACCAGTCACTTACAGCGGCACCGAACATTTGCCCTTGCTCCTGCGCGCCATCGAAGAACGCCGAAAAGTGCGCTTTCCATACCAGTCTTTCCGACAAGAATCGCCCCGTTCCTGCGAACTTTCCCCCTATTGTATCCGGCAATACGACCAACGCTGGTACGTGGTGGGTGATACCCCGCAATACGATTACCTGAAACCATTCGCTCTCGAGCGTATTGTCGGTAAACCTCAGTTGCAGCCCGATTTTTTTGAAATTCCCAACGATTTCGACCCAATCGTGTTTTTTCAACACATTTATGGCATCCATCCTGCTCCCTTGAGCGAGGCACAAACCATTGTGCTGCGGTTTTCCCGCCTGCAAGCACGCTATTTTTTATCCAAACCGTTTCATCCCTTTACGTTATTGGATGAAGACAACACAGGCGCAACCGTGCAAATGAACGTGTGCGTGAATATCGAATTAATCCGAAAATTGGCCAGTTTGGGCGCTGAAGTAAGTGTTTTAGCGCCCGAAGATTTGCGTGTACGCATGGCCCAATTCCACCAGGATGCCCTGGAAATGAAAATTTTGAAACCATTAGACAAAAGCATGGCACACTTTTAGCAAGCGCGCATGTCTTTACTTTTACCCACTTAAATCACCCGTTACACATGCAATCACTCGAAATCGTCAAGCAATATTACGCCTCTTTTAACCAGAAAAACTGGGACGGAATGCTACAATTGCTCCACACCGACATCCGCCACGATGTTAATCAGGGATCGGCCCGCCTAGGACTCGAACAATACCGCAAGTTCTTGCAACACATGGAATTGTGTTACGACGAGCAATTAAAAGAAATGGTATTTATGCCCAATGCCGACGGAACCCGCGTCGCCTGCGAATTTGTGGTGCATGGCATTTACAAACATACCGATGGCGACCTGCCTGCTGCCAATAACCAACGGTATGTATTGCCAGCCGGGGCGTTTTTGGAATTAAAAGAGGGGAAAATTAGCCGCGTTACAACGTATTATAATTTGCCGGAATGGATCCGTCAGATTAGTCTGGGCGGGGCAAGGGGGTAGTACTTTTGATTTAAGATTTAAAATTACATGATTTAAGATTGTTGATGGTGGTACAACGCTTAGCATTGCGAAACCCTAATTTGTGACCATAATTCGTTGCAAATCATCAAAATGCGACTGAATGCCCCGAAAAAAGCGATGCCATCTAAAATCTTAAATCATGTAATCTTAAGTCTTAAATCCCCAATAATGCCGCCCATTCCGAAGGCGTCCCAACCCGTTCCGTGACATCTTCTACCGGGAAAGTATAGATGGATCCGTTTTCAATTTTCGAATTCGCATATACTTTGCCAGGCAAAAGATAGGTCCGTCCGTCATTGCCCTGTACAATCACGTCCAATTGCCGACCGGGTAAATTGAGCAGACTGGTGTTATTGGGCAAAAAGAAAAACAATCGGGTGGCGCGGTCAATGATGCGGACGGCGACAGGCACAATGCTTTTGCCATTTTCGGTTTTATACTGGGCGGTTATTTGGGCCGCTTGTTTTGATATTTTGAATATCTGGTCGCAATTGTAGGTGCCAAAGCCGGATAATTTGAGGCTCATGGCCATGTTTTGGGCATTGGAACGCAAGCCGGATGATTGATCTACCCGGTCAAATTGCAGTTGTTTTAGCCGCTGCTGCCAGGTTTCAAACCGATTATGCGCCATGCTGGGGTCATTTACCAGGCCTTCGTCGTACAAGGCCTCATAACGAGCCAGCATCATGTTGCGGTTGTCTTCAAAATAACTCAACCATTCCTGGCCGTCCATGCACCATTCTTCCGGGGTTTGAAACATGGTTGCCGTGCGCAAAAAACGGCGCCAGCGTTGCAGGGTTTCCATGTAATTGGCATGCCGGATCGCACGTAAGCGTTTGTATTCGGCAAATATCTGGTTGGGGTCAAATACGGTGCCGCCGCCCGCTTCACTGCTGCGCGCCAAACGGGAAGGAACGTGGATTTCCTCTTTCTCATCGCTAAAAATTACTTCACACAAAGCGCCATTGAGTGGCACTACTTCCACCCGCCGCCACATGCGTTTTTGGCGGAAAATATAATCGACACTGTTTCTGTTTTTTGGGGCCAATTGATCAGAAGAATCGGCTGTGCGCACAAAAAAACATGCTTTAAAGGCCGATAATTCGCTAAAAGTGCCATTCATATCATCCGGGAAAAAGCGCTCCTTGGTGTCTTTTTGGTGTACAATTCGGATATCGCTGCGTTCCAGGGCTTTCAGGAAAAAGCCTTCTGATTTATCTGGGTTTTTCCGAAACCACATGGGCGGCTGCATGGCCCCGCGGGCGTACGCGCGACCCGTGAGTATGCCATCCCGCATCCATTCAGCCGCGTTTTCTTCACTTTTTACCTCAGATAAGCCCGGAATACAGGCATTCGGTTTGGTTAAAGCATTATCGAGCGCCACTTCGGCATCGGTCAGGATACGCGGACTGTTCAAATCGCCAAAACCGATGGTATCTGCGAGCAACTGTCCGTGTAAATGCGACCATTGGTTGGTGGTATCCGACAAATAAAACATGTTGGCATCCCGGAGTGGGGCAGTGGGGGTAAACCCGACATTGTATTTTTTTCCGGGCGCCATGTACAAATCGGCCCCGTCCTGGCTCACACGCACCTCAAACATCCCCGCCGAATTGAAATAAAACGAGCCGCGCGCATCCGTATAGTGCATGGGCATCCCGGCCGCCAGGAAATCGGCCAAACTGCGGTATTCCCGGAAAGAAAAATCAACCGGACCTGTTACGGGCGCTCCATCGGCATAAACCAGCGCGCTGGGTGGTATTTCGACGGTATTTCCGGAACTGGGGTTGCGATAACGCAGGCCCCGGTCGGCTTCAAACCGCAATTGATGCATTGGAACGGTGTTGGTGTAAAACCAGGCCGCGCGCACCACTTTGGGGTGGGGATGCAGGCCGTTGCGCTCCGGTGCTTTGTTGATGAGCGGTGTCCAAGCGGTATCGAAGGGGAAAAAGCCGTTGTAGGCCGTATCTGCATCGTAGGGGCCGTAAGGTAAAACGCCATTGCCCGACGGCGACAACCAATACCAGGCAAACAAGAGCAGGGCTAACACGCCTGTCATGCCTAAGATATACGGTGCCCGGTAGCGTACCACCAGTCGGGTGTTGCGTTTGCGTTGTTCGGCGGCAATTTTTGCCCAGGTATCCTCCTCGGCCTGCGCATCAAGCCCTTCCAATTGACGGCGCATATACTGTTCAAAATCGTGTAAATGTTTATCTTTTTCCATAAAAATTGGAGATTTGTAGCAATGGATTGGGATTTATACCGGGCAGCTGAGCAGTTTTTCGACCAGCACCCGCAGTTGTTTGCAGGCGCGGGCGTACTGCGAGCGCACGGTACTTTCGTTGATACCCAGTTCGGCGGCAATTTCGGAGTAAGAGAAAGATTCGATGCAATGCATGTTAAAAATGGTCCGATACCCGTCGGGCAATTGTTGCACCAGGCGCAGAATCGCTTCTCCGTTCATTTCCATGTCTGGGTGCACATCGAGGGTGTGGGCGGGTAGTTCGTTGTAATCTTCGGCAAAACGCAGCGGGTTGCGGCGGCGCAGGTATTGCAGGGCAGCGCGCACAGTCACCTTACGCAGCCAGCCTTCAAAACTGCCCAAGCCTGTGTATTGCGCCAGGTCCCGAAAAATCGCCAGAAATGCCTCTTGAAGCATATCCTGTGCTTCCGGCCGATCTCTTGCGTAGCGCAAACACACCACCAGCAAGACCGATTGGTATCGGTCGAACAACTGGCGTTGCGCAAGGAGATCGCCGTGGCAGCATCCGGCGATTAATTTTTTCAGCTGAGGTTCCATAAGCGGCTTGCGTTTTAAGGTAGGTGCAAGGAAAAGGCAATTTGCTGCATGCCTTGCTTGTATTTATCAACGCCCGCTTAAAGGATTCTATTTCCCGGCGCGTCCTAAACAAAACCTCAAAATGGATGTTCTCAGGCGCTACACGTCGTAACATATATGTCAAAGCAAGCAATCAGCATTGTATGGTTTAAACGCGATTTGCGCCTGATTGATAACGAGGCCCTTTATTGCGCGTTACAAGCGCAGCATCCTGTCTTGCTCCTGTTTATTTTTGAGCCCTCGGTGATGGCCTACCCGGATAGCGATGTGCGGCATTGGCGCTTTGTTTGGGAATCGTTGTTGGCCATGAATACGCAACTCGAAAAAATCAATGCTCGGGTTTATGTGTTTCAAAATGAAGCCAATTTAGTTTTTGAAAAACTTATACAATCCTTTGATATTCAAGCTGTTTATAGTTCGCAGGAAATCGGAAATGGCTTAACGTATGAACGCGACAAAGCCATGCAAACCCTTTTTGCCGCCCATCGCATTCCCTGGCACGAATCCCAAACCAATGGCATTGTCCGAAAGTTAAAATCCAGGAAGGAATGGGAAAAACGCTGGGAAGCCAAAATGTCGGAAGCGCCCAAAATCATTGCGGAAGATAAATGGAATTGTGTGCAGTTGGAGAATTCGATATACGAATCAATAAAAGGGGAGGATTTAGATGCGGCCATTACCACCCGCCATAAAAACTTCCAAGAAGGGGGCGAATATTGGGCCTGGCAATATTTGTACAGTTTTATCAAAGACCGGCATATTTACTATAGCAAACACATCAGCAAGCCTTTGTTGAGCAGGAAAGGGTGCAGCCGCCTTTCGCCGTACCTGGCCTATGGCAACATCAGCATGCGTATGGTTTATCAATATACCAAACAACATTTTGAAACATCTAGTAATAAAAGGGCTTTGTCCAATTTTATTTCGCGTTTGCACTGGCATTGCCATTTTATACAAAAGTTTGAAGATGAATGTCGGTATGAATTTGAAAACATAAACCGGGCATACAACGCCATCGAAAAACCCCGAAATGAGGCCTACATTACCGCCTGGCAAACCGGACAAACAGGGGTGCCGATCATTGATGCCTGCATGCGCTGCGTGGTGGCAACAGGGTATCTGAATTTTAGAATGCGGGCCATGGTGGTTTCGTTCTTTTCCTTTAATCTATGGCAAGATTGGCGCGAATTGCATTTCCTCGCCCGGCAATTCCTTGATTATGAGCCCGGTATACACTATCCGCAAGTGCAAATGCAAAGCGGCACGACCGGTGTAAATACCATTCGAATTTACAACCCGATCAAAAATTCAGAAGAGCACGACCCGGAAGGGCTTTTTATCAAACAATGGGTGCCCGAGTTGGCGCATGTCCCCGCGACTTTAATCCACGAACCGTACAAACTAACCCCCATCGAACAACAATTATATGGTTGTATCATCGGGAAGGATTATCCCGCGCCGATCGTCGATGTGGAAGCAACCCGAAAAGCAGCCAGTGACATCATGTGGGGATCCAGAAAAAAAGATGCGGTTAAAATAGAAGGAAAGCGCATCCTCGCCAAACACGTAAACCCAAACAGAGAAAAACCATGACAAACCCCAAAACGCTTCGTCTGATTTTAGGCGATCAACTCAATATCAAGCACGCCTGGTTTCAGCAGGTCGATGATTCGGTCACGTATGTCTTGATGGAAATTCGGTCTGAAACCGATTATGCACAACATCATATTCAAAAAGTAATTGGTTTTTTTGCGGCCATGCGGCAATTTGCTGCGACGTTGCAGGCGCAAAACCATCAGGTTATTTACCTTAAATTAAATGACCCAGGCAATTTACAACAGTTTGATAAAAATTGTGCGACCTTAATCCAGGCACATCAATTTACCCAATTTGAGTACCAATTGCCGGATGAATACAGGGTTCAGGCGCATTTGGATGCATTTACAAACCAACTTGACATACCCTTTAATGTAAGCGATACCGAACACTTTTACAGCACCCGAACGGAACTTGCTACCTTGTTTGAAGGCAAAAAAACGTACCTGATGGAAACCTTTTATCGGTACATGCGCAAGAAACACCGGGTGCTCATGCAGGATGAAAATAAACCCTTGCACGACAAATGGAATTTTGATGAAGATAATCGTCAGAAATTACCCAAAAACCACCAACCCATTCAACCGTTGTTGTTTTCAAATAATGTAGTTGAAATCGCCTCGGAAATTGAAAATACACAGATCAAAACAATTGGTACGGTAGATGCAACCCAATTTATATGGCCCATAGACCGAGCGCAATCGTTGCAACTGCTTGATTTTTTCGTTGCACATTGTTTGCCTTTATTTGGAACCTATCAGGATGCTATGGCGCCCCAGGCATGGTCGTTGTACCACGCGCGTTTATCGTTCTCCTTGAATATCAAGCTAATATCACCGAAAGAGGTGGTTGATAAGGCGATCGAAGCCTACCACAAGCAACCCGATCAAATTGCGTACAATCAATTAGAAGGTTTTGTGCGCCAAATTATAGGATGGCGCGAATACATGCGCGGCATTTATTGGTTAAAAATGCCGGAATACGGCAACTTGAATTATTTCGAGCATACAGAAAAACTCCCCACTTGGTTTTGGACGGGCGAAACCAACATGAATTGCCTGAAACACGCCATTACCCAATCCCTTGATTATGCGTATGCCCACCATATTCAACGCTTGATGCTCACCGGCAACTTTGCGCTGCTGGCAGGCGTGCATCCCGACGCGGTAGATCAGTGGTACTTGGGCATCTACATCGATGCGATTGAGTGGGTTGAAATTACGAATACACGCGGTATGAGCCAATTCGCCGATGGCGGCATTGTGGGCTCCAAACCTTATGTGAGTTCAGCCAGTTACATCCATAAAATGAGTTCCTATTGCGCTGGTTGTCATTATGATAAGTCGAAAAAGACAGGTGAAAATGCATGCCCGTTTAATAGTTTGTACTGGAACTTTTACGACCGCCATGAAGCGAAGTTGGCAAAAAATCCACGGATTGGCATGATGTATAAGGTGTGGTACAACATGGAAGCGGAGGCGCGCGCTGCGTTATTGGAACAGGCTGCTTATTACTTGGAGCATATTG
>CAIVGO010000493.1 GCA_903905445.1 uncultured Bacteroidota bacterium | reverse complement strand
TTTTTCAATCATGGTTTATTGAATAAAATTGTATTCATAAAAATCGTGTATTTGGGCATCTTCGGTTTCAAACACGTCATCGAAGGTTCCAATTTTCAAAAAAGCACCTTCAATCAGCATGGCAACCCGGTTGCAGGTATTTTTTGCACAGGTTAGGTCGTGGGTAATGATGACCGAACTGGTTTTGTATTGTTCCTGGACCTGGTTGATGAGTGCATTAATTTCGGCGCAAGTCACGGGGTCCAGGCCCGCAGTAGGTTCATCGTACAACATGATTTCGGGCTTGAGGATGAGCGTGCGTGCAATGCCAATGCGTTTGCGCTGGCCTCCGGATAGGTCAGCAGGCATTTGCAGCATTTTACTTTTAAGTCCTACTGCATCTAAGGTTTCCTCGATGGTGAAATCCACTTCCTTTCTAGTCAATTTGGGCTTGTTGATGCTGAGTGGGAAAGCCAGGTTTTGGTAAATGCTCATGCTGTCGTACAAGGCGCTGCTTTGAAACGAAAATCCCACGCGCAGGCGCAAGGCATCGAGGGCTTTGCCGCGCAGTGCATGTACGTTTTGATCCAAAATGCTTACCGTTCCCGCATCGGGCTGCAACAAAGCCACCATGATTTTAATGAGCACCGATTTCCCAGATCCCGATTTGCCCAATACCGCCACGTTTTCTCCTTTTAAAACAGTAAGGTCGACGCCTTTTAATACATCCAATGTGCCAAAAGATTTATGCAAGCCCTCAATCTGAATGACCGTTTCGCCCGAATCGATGGTGGCAGCCTGTTGTGATTTGTTCATCTTTTAAAAATTTCTGAACCAGTTGGATACTTGTACAATCAGGATTTCTTCCAAAAATATCAGAAACATGGCCAATACCACTGCTTCATTGGCGGCCTTACCCACGCCCCGGGTGCCTTGGGTGGCGTGGTATCCTTTGAATGCGCCCACCATGCCAATCGTAAATCCATACACCACCGTTTTTGCAATCGATGTATAAATATCGAGAAAAGAAATGCCTGAAAATGCGTTTTGAATAAAAACGCGCAATCCAGTGTCTTCGGAGGCGTGTACGTTGAAATAAGCGCCCGTCAAACCCACAAAACTGCAATACATCGACAAAATAGGCACCGAAAGGGTGGCCGCAATCACACGGGTAACCACCAAATATTTAAACGGATTGACGGCCGAAACCTCCATCGCATCTATTTGCTCGGTCACCTGCATGGAGCCTAATTCGGCGCCAATGCTCGATCCTACCTTACCCGCACAAATAATTGCCGTCACCAAAGGCCCTAAAGCTTTGATGATGGCGATGCCCATCAGCGATGGCAGCCACGAAACGGCCCCAAAATCCTCTAAAGAAGGACGCGATTGCTTGGTAAAAACGATCCCGATCACAAATCCCGTGAGCGAAATCAGGGAAAGTGATTTTAATCCAATTTCATAACCTTGATGTATGATTTCGCGGGTATGAAAGGGCTTTGTGAAAACGGATTTGAAAAAGCGCAAAAAGAAGTGGAAACCCCTGTAAACCCCTGCCAAATAAGCATCTATGCCTTTTGTAAAAATCACATGTGGCTCCTGATTGTCCTTCATATTATACGACGCATAAAAGCGTTGTTGCGGCAAGGGCAATGGTCCTTACCGCAACAACCCTCGTTGACTTTTAATCTACCAGCGCATAATCATATTCAACGACGATTTCGTTGTCTACCATCCATACACCCGGTGCATTCCAGGCAATACGGCCTGCTTCTTCTTTTTGGTAAAATGAACTTACCGTGCCGCCTAAACGTACTTTGTTTTCATTTACCACCACGGTGATGTCGCTGTCGTTGATCGACCAATTCCGGCGCAAAGCGTTTTCGATATCGGCTTGTTCAATTTTGTCGAGCGATTTGGATTTAATCTTGATGTTGTTGGTCACACCCAATACGCCCATCAAATTTTTAATGGCATTGCGCGCAGCTTCTTTTTGGTAGTTCCACTGTAATTCGCCTTCCAGCGTAACCCAGCCGTCTTCCACTTTTACCTTTACACCGTCGTTGGGTACTTCCCAATTCCAGCGAAATGCGTTCAGGATTTCTTTCGCGATTTCGTTGTCATCTTTTTTAGCCGCTAAACTGGTAAATTTGACTTCAATTTTTTCAACGATTGCCTTTACACCTATTACATTTTTGGTGGCGCGTTCGGCTTCCGTTTTTTTCGCGTAACTGTCTACTACACCGGTCAGGGTAACAATACCGTCTTTCACGGTAACACCAATTTCAGCAGCATTCAGCAGGGGTTCCCATTTGATGGCATCTTGCACCATTTTCTGTAATTCCGCGTTATTTTTCATGGTTGTTTATGTTTATTTGTAAAGTTTTTCTTTACAACACTGCAAAGTTGCAGGACTGTAAAGTGGGACTTGTTGTATAACTTTTGTTAAAAGTTACATACTTTACAGGCCCCTAAAACGGGTCGCTCAAGCCATTGGTACGGATCAGTTTTTTGTTGACAAATTCTTCCACACCCAGTTCCGACAACTCTCGGCCATAGCCCGATTGTTTGGTTCCACCAAAAGGCAGATCAGCGGCGGTCCAGGTAGGATGATTGATAAAAACCATACCCGTATCTATCTGATCCGCCACCCGCTTTCCCCGCTCAATGTCTTTGGTAAATACCGAACCTCCCAGCCCATACGGCGAATCATTGGCCAGATCAATGGCGGCCTGTTCGTCTTTTACCCGATAAAAAGAGGCCACCGGACCAAATAACTCTTCATAATAAGCGGCCATTTCGGGTTTCAAATCGGTTAAAATGGTGGGTTCCATAAAGGCGCCCGGCCGATCAACACGTTTGCCACCCAATAAAACGGTTGCACCTGCATCCACGGAGCGTTTTACCTGATCGGCTATTTGCACGGCCGCGGCTTCACTGCTCATCGGGCCGAGTTCAGTCTTGGGATCCATTGGGTCGCCAATGATGAGTTTGGACAATTTATCTTTGAATTTTTTGAGAAATTCGTCGGCGATGGCTTCCACGGCGATAAAGCGCTTGGCTGCCACACAGCATTCACCGTTGTTGTTGATGCGTCCTACCACCGCCCATTCAACCGTTTTGTCTATGTCGGCATCCTCCAAAATGATAAAGGCGTCGCTTCCGCCCAATTCGAGTACCGATTTTTTCAAATGTTTGCCTGCTTCGGTGGCCAAACTTGCGCCCGCCGCCTCGCTGCCGGTAAGCGAAACGCCTTTAATCAGCGCATTTGATACCAATTCGGAGGCATGGCTGCCCGAAATCAACAAATTGGTGTACACGCCTTTAGGCGCTCCGGCATCTACAAATAAATCCTGGATGGCCAACGCACATTGGGGCACCATGGAGGCATGTTTAAGCAAAATGGTATTGCCCACCATTAAATTAGGAGCCGCAAAACGCGCCACCTGATAAAATGGAAAGTTCCAGGGCTCTACCCCAAACAGCACACCAATGGGACTGTACCGAATAAATGCCTGTCCGAACTGTGGAAACAAGGGTTTATCCGCCAAAAATTTGGCCCCATGCGTGGCATAGTAATCAAAAATATCGGCGCTCAAATCAATTTCCCCTTCCGCCTGGGCGATGAGTTTGCCCATTTCGAGGGTAATCAATTGGGCAAGGTACGTTTTGCGCATGCGCATGAGCCCGGCCACTTCTTTCAACAAATTGGAACGGTCTTGATAACTGGTTTTGCGCCAGTCGGTGTAAGCCCGTGCCGCTTGTTCAACCGCAGCATCTACCTCCTTGGGGCTCATTGCTTCAAAAGATTTGACCACCTTGTTGGTCGCCGGATTGATGGTTTGAATGGCCATTATTTGCTTTTTTTAAAAATATATTAAACACTGTGCTCTAAAATGCCCAGAACCTCTTTCGCTTTTTCTACATCGGCTACGGTACCGTGGGCCAGCAACATGAATTTCCCGGCTTTTACTTCCGTTTCGTATTCAACGATGCTGTCTTTTGGAATACCAATACTCGCCAAAGCGGCGCCAATCGCGCTCAATCCGCCAAATCCAACAGCGCCTTCTAATGCTCCTACCAAGGCCGAAACAAATGGACCCGCAATCATAATGGGCCCCACCCCCGGAATAATAAAAAAGGCTGATCCGAGCAACAAGCCCCATAGTCCACCCCAAAATGCGCCGATACCGCCCCATTGTTTCATGCGGTCGCCCATGTTGTAATAACCCACTACGTTTTCATCAGAATGATAGTCCTTGCCGACAATCGACAGTTTGGTCATATCAAAACCGCTTTTTTGCATTTTTTTTACCGCTTCTTCGGCTTTTTCGTGGTTGTCATAAATGGCAACCATGGCTTTGTCATTGTTCATGGTGTTGGTTGTTGAAAAGTGAATTGTATGAATCTGAACAGTCTATTAATGGGTACTCGCCTTCAAGGTAACACTCCGCATTTCATCAAAAAATGGGGTAGATTTCGTTTCGACACACTTCGCTGCGTACAAATACATGGACGCACTCCAGGTTTGCCAGTCTTGTCCTCGGGGCTTACCATCCTGGGCTTTGATCCATTCATTAAATCCGAATTCCAGGCTGGAAGTATTTGATAGTTTGACACATTGGGTAAGCACCAATAATTTTTCTTCGGCGAGTGCAAACCGTTTGGCTGCCACCAAAGCCGCCACATAAAACCCGCAGATAAATGGCCAAATTCCGCCATTGTGGTATTCTCCTGGTTGGTTGTATTCGACGTAACGCACATGCCAATCCTGGTCTTCGGGATGGATGTACGGGAAAAAATTCGGGGGTAAATCAAGCGCCAATTCACCAGACGCTTGCATCTGGGCGCATTCCGCTTCTATCCAACTGACCATCTCGTCGGCCCGCGTGGGGGAGGCAATACCGGAAAGCATGGCCAAACTATTGCCCAATAAATCGAAGCGTTCGCTGCTGAATATTTTATACGACCAAAACGCGAAATATGGCTTGTGTTTTACCACCAATCCCTCGTGTGCATGGTGGTGAATTACGCCACTGGTTATGGTAAATCGACTCATATTCTGCCGCACCTGGTCGGCACGGGCGTGCTGATGCAACAAGCGCAGGTAGGAATACACAACAGTGTTGACAAAAAGCCCGTATCCGAGCACCCATTGTTCATCGCGCCAATCGCTGGTGGGTTGCTGTGCTACTAAATACCGATCGGATGGACTTTGGTATTCCATCCAGGTGAGCGCTTTTTGTACGGCCTCCTGCAAAAAGTCCGCTTCGTTGTTCATTTTTCGGTAAACGCCCACGGCAAACAAAAACAAAGGGGTGGTATCGCTTGATCCCCGGTCTTCCGGGTCATGCACTAGCGAGGGTATATGCCCATGCTCGGTTTGGTTTTTAGCCAGGGTTTCCAGTACTTTTCGCATGCTGGCCATTAATTCCAGGTTGTCACTCACCGCGATGCCTAAAATAGAAATCATCAAATCCCGGGTGTAAGGTTCGGGATATCCCCAACCGGCGGT
>CAIVGO010000492.1 GCA_903905445.1 uncultured Bacteroidota bacterium | reverse complement strand
TTGTTCAAATTGGGGTAAAAATTGGGGTAATTCTTTGGCCAACGACCACTGCGGGTCCAATAATCATTTTGTGAATCATCAATCAATGGGGTCGCATACGATACATACCTGAAATTCTTGTACCCATTGGAATTGACCATCGAGTAGTTCACTTCCGGATCTTGGCCGCCAGTGCCTGAATTTGGACCGGCGCCGTCCACATGGTTCAACACGACATCCTGTATCACCTCTACCCCATTGGCGTGCATCACCCCAATCATCCGCAATAATTCGTCTTTGGTACCCATGCGGGTGCGCACATTCAGCGAATCAGATCCGCCTTTTTGATACTTATCGCCCAGGTCATACGCATCAAACGGACTGTAACCGACCGAACCCGTAGAACCATTTTTGTAGGAAGGTGGTACCCAAATCGCATCAATACCCATGGATTTTAATCGAGGCGCCAACTCGGTAAGATAATTACTCCAGCGATTCGGGAAATTATCATTGCGATAATCCCACCAAAAGCCCTGAAATACCACCTTTTTTACCTTGGTTGCTTGCCCATGTACCGTGCCGTTCATCACGAACATCGCAAAAAGACAAAGCAACATGGGTAAATACCATTTTTTGTGCCGGGCCACCAAACGCGCAGCCAGCGGGGAGAACATTGAATTGTACTGCATGAAGAGTTGTTTAAAAATGAAAAATAATGGATAATTGCAGCAGTGTAGGTGGTGGCGCTGGCTATTTGGCCTAATTCAGTAGTAAATATCTGAAACCGGCGGGCCCTGCAAATATAATATTTTCATTATTTAAATATACCATATTTTACATACATTTTTAAAACCCGACTAAATAAATAGGATAACGGTCTGAAACGGTTTTACCCAAATAAAAAAAACCGTCCAATCTTTACGACAGGACGGCTTGCAACATAACCATGAAAACAATTAACCAATCAAATTTTTTAGCCCTTTCATAGTTATATGGTTAAAAAACCGTGCCAACTTTGACGTTATACATTGTTGCTTTTGTTAATCGGAACTTAGTTTTGTCTACTTCTTGACAATTTGGGCACCAAATCCACTTTTTTGGCACTGCACTTTTATTGTATAAACACCTGAAGGCTGTTTTTCAAGTGAAAAAAGTCCGCGCAACTGATCATCCCACCGATCCAATGGAAAACGCTGAATCAATTTACCATTTTGATCAAACACTTGTCCAGTAGCCGTACGCACGCCTGCCTGGGCCGGCAATTGCACCCACACCAAATCCGCCGTCGGATTAGGCGATACCGTTAACTGAGGTATTAAGACCGGTCCAGCGGTACCTACCACCTGAATAGATACGGTTATGGTTGCAATACATTGATTCGCATCCAAACAGGTAACTGTATAACTTCCAGGCAATAAGCCCGCAAAAACAGGATCATTTTGAAAATTAATGCCATCCAGGGTATAAGCATACGGCAATGCACCACCCGCTACTTGCACCGTAATTTTGCCATTGGCCGTGTTTTGCCCGGAAGCAGGTTCCAGTTCCGTGTCGATGCTAAAGCCCGCACAGGGTGGCACGGTACAAAATGGAATATCCAATTCGGCCCCAAAATCACCGCCATAATAAGCCCCAAGCAATGCCCCGTTGAGCGCCAGTTGCACAAAGCCTGCCATGCCGTTGCTCGCCGAATCTTTCAAACGAAATACATAACATTGTGCTTTTTTAAGGCAAACCGTGGTATTAACATAATTATTGGGGTATAAATAGCCGCCCTGGCCATACACCACATTGCCCAAAGCATCCAATATTTCATAACTGGTTTCTGCTGGCTCCATATCGGTAAATAAATTCACCTGCACGCCAACCAAACTGGTGTCAATAAAATATGGCGCAGTCAGGCTATCATTCCCCTGAAACTGATCCGACGACTGTCCCTGCACGCCACTCAAATAAACCTGCAAGAAATTATCGCCCCATTTGGAACCATCGATATCCAGGTACACTTCAGCTGTTTCACCAGTCGATAAGCCGATCGTCTGCACAATGGGCACTTGCGGATTTCCATTCAATTGATAAGCCAGTTGAATGGAATCAATGCGTTCAATTCCCTTGTTTTCCAACAAAACCTTAACCTGCTGATGGGCAGTATCACCACATCCATACAGCAAATCCAGGTCAGTAATGGCCAAATCCTGCTGATACCGATGCCGCACAACCACCGTTTTTTGATCGTTGGTGGGTATTTCGTCGCCTGTTAGTCCGGTTTTAAAATCAAAACTGTAGTCTTTATTGACTGTACTTAAATCTGCGGGCACTGAAAAGGTGTAATCGGTCGTTTCGCCCGGCGCTAGCGGAACGGGCAAAACAGCATCCACCCAGCTTCCCCCATCCAATCGGTACGACAACGGAATGGCCGTTTGTGTTGTAAGTCCAAAATTACGAACCGCAATTGTTACCGTTTCGGCATTGCTTAAATTGGACCCACTTTGCGGCGTTCGTAAAGTTAACGGCCCCACATCTTTGGATTTGCGTGTGGGGGTACAAAATGAAATAATTTGCTCTGTCCCGGATGCTTCTTCGATGGCTGCCAGCACATTGCCATACACGTCTAAAAGTTGGAAATTACCCTTCCAAGCCAATGTACCCGATTTTAACACCAATTTATAACAGGTGCCATCGTCTGTACATAACGGAAAAGTTACCTGACCTTGTGGCGGAAACTCCCGCGCCGATATCAACACATTATTTTGCCGACGCAACTCTAATTTCAACACACCAAATTCAGTATTCGCCTGTGCTTCTAAATAAGCGCCATCCACATTGCTCGAAAATTTGAAAAAGATCGAGTCGTTGTGTACATCCTGATCTGGCATACCATTCGGCAAACTCGTGTTGGCGTAAAAGAAATTCGTGCCATCTACCAGCATCGACATAGGCAACAACACCGTATCTACCGCGCCGGGGGCCAAATTGCCCATCCAAGGGTAGGTTTGATAGGGCTGCGTGTTGATTTTGTAATGAATATTGGCGCTTTGCAGGGGTAACGCCCCAGTATTTTTTAATAAAAACTCCAAATTATAATCGGTACCACAAACCACGCCCGGAAAATTGGCCCGCCCAAATGCCTGAACATCATCGGAAGTCAGGTGACGCACCTTCAAACGCAGGGTGTCATTGCGCGAAAACTTATCAAGGTTCCAATTCGTAACCACCATAAAATCGTAATACTTGCCGATTTCTGGCATCGCAACCGTTTGCGAAAAAACATGGTCTACGGCGCTTCCCGGAGCAATTGCAACGCCAATAAAATCCGTTACCACCAAATTTCCCTGAAAAAACAACGAAACACGGGCATTTTCAGCAAGGGTAAGACCACTGTTGAAGATATTTACTTTTACCTGTTCCGCATTGCCCAACGAAATGCTCGGCTGCGGGGCCAGCAAGGTGGTTGGCGTCAGGTCATACGTATCGCGGGTAATTTGAAACGAACCAATACGAGTTGCCCAATTGCCTGAAGCCGGTTGATATTCGCCTGTAAACCAAAAGGTTCGACCATCTTCCGGATCGACGGCCATGTTACTGTAATCGCCCCAACGAAAATCCTGGTGCAGGGTAACACCGGGTGCAAAAGGGTATTCTGCAATGGTCATTTCGCCCAACGGATCACCTGAGCGCCTGCCTGTGATGCGCAAGCCCGGAAAAACACCGTCCTCACTACATACGGAATATCCCAACCCAATATTTCCACGGGTGTCCATCGACAACGTGCCCATAAAACGGTTGGTTTTTGCATTTGGGCCATAGGTACCCTGCTGATGAATCTGCCAGGGACCATTGCCACTCCGCCGCAACTCGTACCAGCGCACTTGCGCATCACCGCCCGGCCCAATTTGTCCAGATACATCCACCACATGGTTGAGCACAATGGATTCATGATCGCCAAAATTCTGGTAAGGCGCCCGATACATAATGATATTTTCCAGGGCCGTAATGCGCACGGCGTTCGGATCAGGCTGTTCAATGCAATCAAACAAGCCGGAAATGCATACTTTTGTTTCAAAAGGTGCCGGAAACAAGGCCTTGGGGCCCGTTAAGGTGCTCGCGGCTTCATCGTCCCAATTTACCTTTACTTCCCACATTTGCAATTGATCAACACTGCCATCCCAGGCATCGTCGTACACCCGCATGATGTAACCGGGTGTGCCGGGCGGTGGCGGTGGTCCAATTTCCCAATCTACCCCCGTTGCCGGTTGATACCGAATGCCTAAATAGTTGGGCATTTGAAATCGCTGTACTTTAAAAACAGAATCACCATTTAAAATGGCATCCCGCTCCAAGGCAAATCCTGCACAAGTATTGCCATTCACAATCTCATTGACCGTTAAAAAATAGGCATCCGGCCAGACGTATAATTTAGGATAATCCGGAAAACCCAAGGTTGAAAAACGATAAGCCTTCCAACCACCCGTCGGATCACTGGTATTGGAAATGGCAATGAGCAGGGCATTGACATTAAATTCCTGCATTTCCATCATCAGCCAGCGCTGGGCGTCATGATCATATTGGATAATGGGATCGCCGATGCTCCCGAATCCGATTTGCGACCAAATCGTGCTGCTGAGCGCTGGCCCGTACACGGATTGCCCTTGTTTATCCCAAATTTGGAACCAGGCACCGCCCGACGAATTCACCATTTGCATATAATGGTTTTTACCGATATCACCCACCGGATCGGGTGGTGTGACGCCGCTCAAATCGCCAATACCATCAAAATTGAGTTGAAAATTCAATTCAGGCGTTAATAACTTCTCCGCTACATTGGGCTGATACAACGGATCGCCGTTTTCAGGCAATGGATGCGGATTGTTGAGGGGTATGGGCGGAAAATAATTGCGCTTTGTCCAGGTTTTGCTCCCGGTACGAATGGGCGTAGTTATTGGTGTCAAATCACGCAAGGCCGGTATTTCACCCAAAAAAGTGCCTTGAGAAAGCATGGGTTTGTACGACTTAGCTTCGTCGATAAAAAGGGAATCCTTGGTAATTTGGGCACCCATAAATTGCCAACAAAAGACCAATAAAAGCGTGAAAATCAATCTCATATGCGTGGTTTGAATGAATTGGAAGGCTTGCGTTGCCCAGGCGGCTGGGTATCACGCGCAGGTGGAAACACGGCATCCTCCGCAGGGGGCATCAGCGGATTTTCGCGTTGAAATTCGATTGGTTTGGTGGTTGACGGGGCAATATTGCGCAAACGGCGCGTTGCACGCGACGGCAATTCAGGCCGCAAGGCATACAACACATAAATAAACAAGGCCACCAAAATTAACCAACCCAAAAACTCGGGTGGTTGCGGCCGTGCAACTGGTTCAAATTCAATCCCTTCCAAATCATCCCCCAAATCCGGAGCGCTGGTATAGTTGCCCGATACCGCCGCCAATTGAAGCGCACCACCTGCCGCTTGTCGCTGCTCATTTAAATTGCGCTGTAATTCGGCAACCACTTTTTGCAATTCATTCGATAACGCAACAAATGCCTCCTCGGTAGGTTTTACCGACAAAATAGGA